>CAZZFH010000007.1:0-18612 GCA_964653295.1 uncultured Candidatus Bathyarchaeia archaeon
ATTAGGGCAAGGGTTTTTCAACATTCTTACGAGCACCTATAAACGAATCAGAGCAGAGAAAAATGTGATTAATAATTTACCAAAATATACATTGATAGTAGTAGTAGTCGTACTTAGTATACTCGGACTCGTTGGTACAGCTAGCTCTCCTCTCTATGAGTTCTGGTATGTAACACTTCAATTTCCGGTCCATCAGATGTTAAATGGTCTAAAAATATTCTTCTTAGCTTCTGCAGCGTATAGAGCTATGCGAGTTATGTCCTTAGATTCTGCCTTATTGGTTGCAAGTATGTTGATAGTAGCAATCGCAGCGACACCTTTAGGAGAAATGATATGGCCTGGAAGCACAATTGTTGCATCTTGGATTCTTGATTTCCCTGGATCTGGAGCTGAACGAGCGATTGTATTGACTGCAGGAATTGGAATCATAGTCTTCGGTGCGAGGGTTTTGTTATGGAAAGAACGAAGAGTATACGGAGGGCAATAAAAAATGTCAAAAAATAAGATTATAAGAACCGATATTAGACTCATATGGTTTCTAATATTAATTGTTGTAGGTTACTTCCTAGTATACCCTATTCCATTACCGTTAACTGTTTCTAAAGAAACGCTAGCTGTTTACGAAACAATCCGTGACTTACCTTCCAACTCAGTAATATTATTGTCTGGTTCTGTTGTAGCAACAGACCCCGATACTTATTACGGAATGTTAGCTATCTTGAACTACATCCCAACACTAGACCATAAACTCATATTATTCTCTCTTATTGACAAGTCTCCAATAGTATTTGAAGCGGCAATTGATGCCACAAACTTGTTTGATAAAATGGAATATGGCGTTGAAGTGGTAAATCTCGGGTTTGTACCCGGAGGTGAAGTTGCTATAAGAGAACTATGTACAGATGTTTGGGGATCCGTTGGAGATCTTGATTGGTATGGTGCTCCTCTTGAACAACTACCTATGATGGCAGACATTCACGACATTGACGATATTGATCTAGTAATATCAGTACATGGCGCTGCTCCTGGATTTAACGAATGGATAACGCAAATGCAAGCACCTTATGACAAACCTTTCATAGCAATGGCCACTGCCGCTGGTTATACTGCAGAGCTTCCTTTCTATAGATCTGGTGCCCTATTGGGAATATCCAAAGGGGCACGTGGAACTGCTGAACTTGAAAAGCTAACTGGTATTGGTGGCCCTGCTACAACTTTAATGAGTGCCCAATCTGCAGGTCACATGATAATTATCGCATGCGTGGTTATCTCGAACATTAGACCTTTAATAAAGTCTAATAAAAAAAGTGAGGTGGAAACATAATGTTAGTTTGGGATTGGAGTATTTTCCTTGGATCGATTCTGGCTTTAATGATGCTTAGTTATATTTGGAGGCCAAATGTAGCCTTTGAAATAAGTGAGTCTGTATATATAGGTAGCAGTGTTGCAAATGCTATTGTAGTTGGAGTATATTTTATTTACCAAAAAGGAATTTTAAGTGTTCTTGGAGGAAATATACTCTACATAATTCCTCTCATTTTGGGTTTGCTGCTGTATAGTCGATATATTAATGAATACAAGTGGCTAAGCAAAATATCATTATCTATCCTAATAGGTTTAGGCGTAGGTTTGGGTACCAGAGGACAACTACACAGTATGGTAATTAACGCTATACTTTACGTAATCAGTCTTGATTTAATGAAAATTGGAAACATAATTTACGCCATTAGTTTTATCACGGTAACAGCTTTTTTCATATTCGGTGAAAAAATAAGTAGTCATCCTATTATGAAAAATGGAATAGTCCGTTTGGGAAGAGCATTTTTAATGATCTCTTTTGGGGCTAAATATGGCACCGTAATATGGGGACGTCTGTCCGAACTAATGGGTGTAACGCAGCAGTATGTATTAGAATATCCTGGTTACTATTGGATACCTATCGTAGTATTAGCTATAGTTGGCGAAGAACTCCGTCTTTATATGAAGAGGAAAAACAACTAAATCCTTTTTTTTATATTTTTATATTCATTAGATAACGTCCATTATGGTGTAAATTTATACCCTAAACTAGTATCCCAAATGTGCTAATTTTAATACTTTATTTTATTATTTAATATAAAAAAATAATAATTGTCTTAAACTTTTATATCATATTTTAAATTTAATCTGTTTTGCTGGAGTCCTTTAGTTTCAATACATACAATTGCCATTGTTAAATCTGAATGAAAAGGGCTCTAGTATTTTTTGTTGTACTAGTGGGTTAAATAACTGTCTGCAAATGATGAGTTTGAAGCTTTTATTTATCTTTCAAGCGTTAAATTGTTACTACTTATACATTAATTTGATGTCAAGAATGAAGCGTCTTCTCTCCTCTTTGAGAGACCAAAATAAGCCTCTTTTTTACGCTCATTTTATATGTGTTAAATCCAACTAGTTTTGATCTAATTGTATTTGGAAGATGAGATCAGCTCTGAGGAAAAGGATGAATTCATCCGTAAGATAGCTGAGAAGGTGCACAACTATGGTATGGATGTACCAGCTATCTTTTTTTTGGAGAGTGTGAGGCCTCTATCATATATTGGTAGCCAGATGGGTCGCATGTTCGTATCTCCCTTTCTGCCTATCTTAGGTGATGATGTCGGTTTAACTGGAGAGAAACTGATTCAGGTGTTTGAAAATCGTGAGAGTGTGGAAGAGATCCTAGCTTATTTGGAGAAGATGTCTGATGAAGAGGAGCGGACGAAGATAGAGGAGAAGGCGGACGAAGGATCAAAGAAGAGAAAAGAAGGATGGAGGCGTTTCCTCCCATTCTAGACGATGAATTTTATTCTTCTATTGTATAAATTGTACTTAATTTAGCGTAGATCAGTTATTTTATATTACTGTGAGTCATTTTTTATTGACTTACATGGTATTAAAAAAGGTCTCAATAGAGGATCTCCGCAGGTTCAAGTTTGTGTCTGATCCTCAGGTCTCCCCGGATGGGGAGAAGATAGCTTATGTTCACACTGAGATAAACTATGAGGCGGATGCTTATGAGCGGCATATTTGGGTGATTGATCGGGCTTCTGGTGTGGCTGAACAGTTTACCTACGGAGATAGTAAGGATAATTATCCTCGGTGGTCTCCTGATGGTAGGTGGCTTATGTTTCTTTCGAGGGGTAGGCAGCCTGATAGGAAGACACAAGCGTGGGTGATTTCATCGGATGGTGGCGAGGCTAGGCTTCTCACGGATTCGGGGGAGGGTGTGGATGCTCCTTTGTGGGCACCTGACTCACAGCGGATTTTATTCCGCTCCAGAATATGGACCGTGGAAAAGCCAGATACCGATGTGAAGGTCATCAGACGTTTGAAATATAAGATGAAAGGCAAAGGAATAATCGAGAATACTCGTTGCCACCTATTCACTACTTGCTTGGACAGTAAAGAGCCAGAACAATTGACTCGTGGTGAGTTTGATGTTGATGCGGCAAAGTGGTCTCCCGATGGAGAAACCATTGCATTCGTCGCATGGATGGGAAAAGAGACCAGTTATAATCGATTCCGAGATATCTATACAATCCCATCTGCTGGGGGCGAGGCAAAGAAATTAACCCAGGGGAGACACGTTATCACTGATATCTTCTGGTCTCCAGATGGAGAAAAACTGGCTCTACTTGGGCACGATCTGAGATTCAGAGCAAACAATGTAGACATCTGGTTAATTCCCAAGACAGGAGGGGTGCCTCATAACATCACAGCCACCCATGATCGAACTCACAGAAACATAGGGAGCGACGTTAGGGTAAATTCACCTTGGCCAGGGGCGGTGTGGTCTCCCGACGGAAACAGCATCTACTTTATGACTGGTGGTCTTCCTACCACCGATATCTACAGGATTGATTTAGGGACTGAGAAGATAGAGCAATTGACGAATGGCATAAACATTGAGGGGTTCAGCTTTTCAGCTGATCATTCAGTGTTAGCCTATACCGCGATGGATGCCTCTAATCTTGCGGATATATGGGTGAGGGATGAGAAGGGTGAGAGGCAGTTGACCAGAGTGAATGAGGAGCTCTGGAGTGAGTTGAGTTTCAGTGTACCGGAGCAGTACAAGTGGACGAATGAGCTTGGTGATGAGATTGTTGGTTGGATCATGAAGCCTCAGGATTTTAATCCGGGGAAAAAGTATCCCGCAATCCTCCAGATACACGGTGGTCTGAGAGCCATGTACGGTGATGCAATGTACCACGAGTTCCAAGTCTTAACATCGGAAGGATATGTTGTTATCTATACTAACCCCCGGGGAAGTGACGGATATGGAGAGGACTACGCAAATTCTGTGTTCGGTCATTGTGGCGACGTCGACTATGAGGATCTGATGAGATTTGTTGACGATGCTCTGGAACGCTTTGACTTTATAGATCCTAACCGGCTAGGAGTGACTGGTGGCAGCTATGGCGGCTATCTCACAAATATTATCGTAACCAAGACAGGCAGGTTCAGTGCAGCTGTTACCTGTCGTTCCATCACCAATTGGTATAGTTTGCACGGTACGAGCGACAACCAGTATCGCGGGTTTGCGCTTGAAGACTCCACGATAGCGTATCCTTGGAGGGATACAGACGCAGTTCTGAGAATTTCACCTGTCCATCTAATCAAGAACCCGACGACACCCACAATGATAATACATAGCGAAAAGGATTTCCGCATACCCATAGGGCAAGCAGAAGAGTTCTTCATAGCTCTGAAAGAATCAGACGTAGAGACCGAGTTCGTGCGATTCCCTGATGAGGGGCATGAGTTGAGCCGATCTGGAAAGCCTAGGCACAGAGAAGAGCGGCTTCAGCACATTGTGAGATGGTTCAATAAATATCTAAAATAACTTTCATTTTTTCTTGTTTATGTATCTATTTTTTAAAGCAAGTTGCTGAATTTTACTGCATATATAAATTGTACTTAATTTAGCGTGGATCAGTTATTTTATATTACTGTGGGTCTTTTTTTATTGATTCACATGGTAATAAATAAGGTCTCGATCGAAGATCTTCGCAGATTCAAATTTGTATCTGATCCTCAGATATCCCCAGACGGGAAGAAGATAGCTTACGTTCATACCGAAATAAACTATGAGGCGGATGCTTATGAGCGGCATATTTGGATGATTGATAGAGCCACAGGTGTGGCAAGACAGTTTACTAATGGTTTGAGTCGTGATAGTTATCCTCGGTGGTCTCCTGATGGTAGGTGGCTTTTGTTTCTTTCACGGGGTAGGCAGCCTGATAAGAAGACTCAAGCATGGGTGATTCCTACTAATGGTGGCGAAGCAAGGCTTCTCGCCGACTCAGCAGAGGGCATAAATTCGCCAAGCTGGACGCCTGATTCGAATGGTATAATCTATATTTCTCAGGTTTGGACCGAGGAGAAGCCTAAAACCGATGTATTAGTAATAAAACGCCAATACTATAGAAAGAAGAGTGTAGGGATATTAGAAGGCCGTCGTTTCCATATCTTCATCAAGAAGTTTGGGGAAGAACCCAGACAGATGACGAAGGGAGAATTCGATGTTGATGTAGCAAAACTTTCTCCCGATGGTAAGACAATTGCCTACATCCGGAGTATGGACGAGGTAACCAGTATTAGAAAAGAAGATGCTTATGGCAAGTTCAGGGATGTCTTGGTTATGCCTGCTAATGGAGGCGAAGCCAAGGTTCTGACAGGTGGGAAACACGTGATTACCGATCTCTTCTGGTCACCTGATAGCGATAAAATCGCATATCTGGGGCACGATGATCACTTACTACAAGCGACTAATGTTGATATATGGATCCAACCCGCGAAAGGAGGAAAATCAACTAATATCACAGCTTCATTGGACAGGAACCACAGAGGTCTCGGTACCGATGTTATTGTCGGCACGCCTTGGCCTGGGGCTGTATGGTCCACAGATAGCGCTAATATCTATTTTATGACCGGTGGTATTCCGACGGCAAACATCTACAAGGTCCAGGTGGGCAATGAGAAGATCACACAGATCACAAGCGGTAGGAATATCATGGGATTCAGCATGTCTGGTTCCATACTCGTATACCTCGCTGGTGACGCAACCCATCTAGCAGATATATGGGTAAAGGACGAGATAGGTGAGAGGCAGTTGACTCGGGCGAATGAGGCTCTCTGGAATGAGTTAAGCTTCAGTGTACCAGAGCAGTACAAGTGGACGAATGAACTCGGGGATGAGATTGATGGCTGGATAATGAAGCCTCAGGATTTTGATTCAGGGAAAAAGTATCCCGCGATCCTCCAGATACACGGTGGCCCTAGGGCAATTTATGGGAACTCGATGTATCACGAGTTCCAAATATTGGCATCCGAAGGTTATGTCGTCTTCTACACTAACCCCCGTGGAAGCGGAGGATACACCGAGGCTTACTCCGCCTCAATGTATGGCTACAAAGGCATAGTTGATTACAAGGATCTGATGGATTTTGTGGACCAGACTCTGGAACGCTACGATTTCATAGACCCTGAGAAATTGGGAGTAACTGGTGGCAGTTATGGTGGTTTCATGACTAACTGGATCGAAACACAGACCACCAGATTTGCAGCAGCAGTCGCATGCAGGTCCTCTTGTAACGCTCTAAGTGGGCGTGGTGAGAGTGATAACCAGTACCGCCCCCAGTTCTTCAAAGATGGCTCAGCAGCTTTCCCATGGGATAGAGAAGGAGAGGAGGCGATGATGAGAGCTTCACCTATTCGATATGTAGACAAAGCTAAGACGCCGATTCTCATCATCCACAGCGAAAAAGATATGCGTTCATCAATCCTAAATGCCAATCAGTTCTTCATTGCGTTGAAGGAGCATGGTGTGGAAACTGAGTTCGTGCGTTTCCCTGATGAGGGACACGAGTTGAGTAGGTCGGGGAAGCCTAGACATAGGGAAGAGCGGCTGCAGCACATTGTGAGATGGTTCAATAAGTATCTAAAATAGAACACTGCAACATGTTTACCTTTTTTTAATAAATTTCTATATAATTTAAAAAATTTTAAATAACTAGTAACGGTCTTCGAAATGGATGATAAGATATGAGAAACCAACCTTCATTCCTACATGAAATAATCGAGTTGGACGGAACTCCCTACGAGATAGGTTTCAAACGTGGTAAGATGTTCAAGGATCTTCTGAAGAAAGAAATGGAACGCCTCACATTTGGAAACCCTTACTTCAAAGACTTATGGCCCGAACCAAAGGATTACAACCAAGATGTAATAAAAGACAGGGCGCCGAGCCTCTTCAAAGAGTGGGAGGGTGCTCTAGAGAAGACTCCTGAATGGTTCAGGGATGAGTGTCAAGGTCAGGCAGATGGAGCTGGCGTGCCTTACGAGAAGATGATACTCGCTGGGTCTTGGTTCCCTCTGATCATGCCTATCAAAAAGGGGTCTGGCATTCCAAGTTCTCCCAAGGATGATTGTAACGGGTTTGTAGCCTTTGGTAAGGCTACTGCAGATGGTAAGCCTCTTGTGGGGGGAAATGGGGAGACTGATCATGAAAGCATTAGGCACATGGCGATTATCAGGTATAAGAATAAAAATTACAATAATTTTGTATTGCAATCCAAGGACCCTTGGTATCCCGGAACACAGTGCGGGATGAATGAGAAAGGTGTCTGTCTATTCGGATCTGGTGTATCGATCAAACCAGAGATATTCGGTGACTACGGATTTCGAAGTGTTATACGAAGAATAGTCCTACAAGAGGCGAACAACATAGATGAAGCCATCGACTTGTTCAAGAAAGGCCCATTGATGGGTGGACAACACATCTATCTGGCTGATAAAAAGAGAGCAGTTCACATTGAGTATGCTGGTAGGAACATTGAGGTCATAGATCCTGAGAGCGGGTTCGATGCAGGCTCATCCCCCTATTTCTCAACTCCGAAGACTAGGGAATGGTGCAACGTGATTTCAGACATAACTGATCCACTATACGGATACCACGTCGCTAAAGCGAGAGGGGTCTTTAGGATGGAGAGATGGCACGAGCTATTCCAGATGTACAAGCCATTGACTATTGAGAAGATGCCCACGCTTCTTGGAGATCACGGTGGTCGTGGTACTGGATTGATTCAGGAACACATTGAGGGAGCTTGTCCTCAGGGAAGTGATTACACTATTTGTGCTCATGGAAAAAGATCTCGTGGCATAGGGGGGACCGGGGGAACATCTACTTCTTTCCATGCAAGTTCCTTTGGAAATATTAGTCAACCCGATAAGCTTACATTCTGGGTGGCTTTTGGGAATTCTTGTGAGGCTGGTTTCGTGCCTTTCAACCCCCCCCAATAACTCACTCTATTTTTGATACGATTCATGTTAATATTATTATGAAAAATTTAAAAACACAATATAATAGCTATATGATGATACAAAGGTGTCGATATGAGAAACAAACCTACTTTTTTACATCAAATATATGATTATGAAGGTACTCCTTACGAGATAGGCTACCAACGTGGCCAACAAACTGGGGAGTTATTAAGGAAGCAAATGGCGAAACATAGCTTCGGAAACCCATATTGGAAGAATCTCTGGCCAAAGCCTGAGGACTATAACCTAAACTTTCTTGAGGAGAATCATCCTAGCCGATTTAAAGAGTGGGAGCGTGCCTTGGAAAAGACCCCAGAATGGTTCCGGGAAGAGATAAGAGGAAACGCAGAAGGCGCAGGTGTGCCATATGAGAAGCTTGTAATCGCTACTAGTTGGTTCCCAGTTATGTTCCCTGTTAAGAATCCTAAGGAGTCTTCTGTACCAGAGCTAGATTGTAACGGTTTTGTAGCATACGGTGAAGGAACTGTAGATGGTACTCCTTTGATCGGTGGGAATGCCGAGACAGACCACGAGAGTCTTAAGCATTTTTCCGTGGTGAGAGTGAAGAACAAAGTGGGAAACAGCTTCGTCATGGGCACAAAATCCCCGATGTTTGGCTCCAGCCAGTGTGGTATGAATGAGAAAGGAGTCTGTATTTTCGGATCAGGGGTATCAATCAAACCTGAACTGTTCGGGGAGATTGGCTATCGCCAAGTGATTAGGAGGATCGTTCTTCAAGAAGCAAATAACATAGACGAGGCTATAGACATCCTGAAGACGGGTCCACGTATGGGTGGCCAACACATCTACTTGGCTGATAAGAAAAGGGCGGTTCATATTGAATATGCGGGAAGCAACATAGAGGTTTTTGACCCTGAGTCAGGGTTCGATGCTGGGTCTTCACCCTATTTCTCGACTCCTAAGACGCGTGAATGGTGCAATGTCATTGTCGATGAGACAGATCCAAAGTGGAGCTACATGGTGGCTAAGACGAGGGGTGTATTCAGGATGGAGAGGTATCACGAACTTTTCCAAATGCACAAGCCTTTGACTCTGGAGAAGATGCCTACTATACTGGGAGATCATGGAGGACGTGGTACTGGTGTAATTCAGGAGTATCTGGAAGGAGCTTGTCCTCAAGGAAGTGACTTTACCATTTGTGCTCACGGTAGGGCTTCTCGAGGCATCGGTGGGACGAGTGGAGTTGTTGGGTCATTCCACGCTACCTCGTATTCTAACATTAGCCAGCCTTCTAAGCTGACTTTGTGGATAGCTGCTGGGAATCCCTGTGAGGCTGGTTACTTCCCATTCCATCCTCCAAAGTAGTCTTACTTTTTTCACTTCTTTTATTAAAATGGATGTTCTTTTGGTCGGTTTTTTAGAGTAGTTTTTTGTTGTATAAATTGTACTTAATTTAGCGTGGATCAGTTATTTTATATTACTGTGGGTCTTTTTATTGATTCACATGGTAATAAATAAGGTCTCAATAGAGGATCTACGCAAATTCAAGTTTGTGTCTGATCCTCAGGTCTCCCCAGATGGGAAGAAGATAGCGTTTGTGCTTTCTACTATTAACTATGAAGCAGATGCTTATGATCGGCATATCTGGATGATTGATAGGGCTTCTGGTGTGGCTGAGCAGTTTACTTACGGAGATAGTAAGGACAATTATCCTCGTTGGTCTCCTGATGGTAAGTGGCTTATGTTTCTTTCCAGAGGTAGACAACCAGACAAGAAAACCCAAGCATGGGTGATTCCTATTGATGGTGGAGAAGCTAAACTTGTTGCAGATTCCGATATGGGCGTGGATTCTCCTATCTGGGCACCAGACTCACAGAGAATTTTATTCACTTCCAGGGTTTGGACAGATGAGAAACCCAAAACAGATGTGAAAGTAATAAAAGAATACAAATACAAGACAAAAAATGCGAGTTTTATCTATGGAACACATGTCCACTTGTTTGTAACAAATACGAGTGGAGGGTCCCCCAAGCAGCTCACTACAGGAGAGTTCGACGTAGATGCTGCAGACTGGTCTCCAGATGGAAAACAAATCGCATTTGTAACTATTATGGGTGACGATTCCCGTTATGTAAAGGAGGAGGAAGGATATGGTTTGTTCAGAGATATGTATTTGGTTTCCTCGGAGGGAGGCACCCCCAATAAGCTGACTTCCCGCGGATATTCTATTAAAGATATTTCATGGTCTCCAGACGGTAAACTAATAGCGTTCAGTGGTCATGATATGCATCTTGGTCAAGCCTCTAATGTTGATGTCTGGCTTCTTCCCTCACAAGGTGGTACCCCCAAGAATATTACGGCACCTCTAGACCGAAATCAGAGGGGTTTAGGTAACGATTGTACTGTCGGGACTCCTTGGCCGGGAGCAGTATGGTCATCCGATAGTGGGAGTATCTATGTACTCACAGGAGGCGTACCAACCGCGAATATTTACCGTGTAGATATTCTATCCGAGAAAATTACTCAGGTCACATCTGGTAGAAACGTTGAGGGCTTCAGTATATCTGATGATAACTCTGTATTAGCTTACACCGCTATGGATGCAACACATCTTGCTGATGTTTGGGTTATGGATGAGCAGGGTGATAGGCAGTTAACTTGGGCAAACAAGGAGCTCTGGGATGAGCTATGGCTGAGCAAGCCTGAACAGTATAAGTGGACTAATGAGCTTGGTGATGAGATCGATGGCTGGATCATGAAGCCTCAAAACTTTGACCCGACAAAAAAATATCCAACTATACTTCAGATACACGGAGGCCCCAGAGCCATTTTCGGGGACTCCATGTACCATGAGTTCCAGGTCCTAGTCTCAGAGGGCAATATAGTTATCTACACCAATCCGCGTGGTAGTGGAGGGTACACTGAGGCGTATTCCGCTGCTATGTTTGGTCATAGTGGCGAGTATGATTATAATGACTTAATGACCTTCGTGGATGATGCACTTGATCGATTTGACTTTATTGATAAGGAAAGGCTCGGTGTTACTGGTGGCAGTTATGGTGGTTTCATGACTAACTGGATTGTAACTCACACGAATAGGTTCAAAGCCGCAGTTACGTGCAGATCCGTATCAAACGCATATAGTATGCAGGGAGAGAGTGATAATCAATATCGCTCCACGTTCATGGAAGGTGGTAAAATGGCTTATATGTGGACAAAAGAGGGTGAAGAAGCGCTTATGAGGCAATCTCCAATAAGATACGCTGCAAACGCTAAAACCCCGATTTTGATCATACATAGCGACAACGATTGGCGTGTACCCATTGGTCAAGCAATGCAATTTTACATCGCCCTAAAGGAAGTTGGCGTCGAAACAGAGTTTGTTTGGTTCCCAGGTGAAACCCATGAACTGAGCAGATCCGGAAAACCAAAACACAGGGAAGAAAGACTGCAACACATCGTAAGATGGTTCAGAAAATACCTGTAATTGTTTATCTGGGGATTTTTTAATTTCATCCACAGGCTCCTGAGCGAAAATCGAGGAAGTTTTTATTCAAAAGCTTCATTGCAGAATATCTTCACGATCTTGTTGAACTGTTCGCTGTGTGTCTGGAACAGGTAATGACCCGCATCGCTGAAGGCATGCATCTGAGCTCTTTTTAGGCTTTTATAAGCCCAAAGCATTCTCTCTCTCGGGATGATGTCCTGACTCCCCCAGAGTATCAGAGTTGGTACATCTATCTGGGGATATAGCTCGGTGATATGCTTGTCCCCGATCATCTTCATATCCCTGACGGAACTCTCTCCACCCGCTTTGTGGCGCGCCCGCCTTAACTTCCTAGGCTTCATGAATGGCTCAGTTCCTCTTCGCTTGTTCGAGAATTGTGTCCCACATCTCCTGCGTGTAAATTCCGGCATGTTCTTGGGGGATGAGCGTAGGATGAAGTCTGAGACGTTTTAGGCTCTCGATCGTGGGGGGGCCAAAATCCTCATATCCATACTCTTTGGGGCTTTGATAGTCAATCCCGTCTCCCAACATCCATGTACTTTTGGTGTTAACTAAGATCAGCTTTTTCGCCATCTTGCGAGTCAGCTGGATGTAGGATGCGATATAGCCCCCAGTGGACTGACCGCAAAGATATGGAGACTCGATTCCCAATTTTTCCAAAAGAGCAATGGTATACTCAGCTGCTTCATTCAAAGAGTAATCCGAATCTGGAGGAACATCTGAGAGACCGTATCCAACTCGATCTATCCCGATCACTCGAAAGTCCTTCGCGAGTTCGGCGATATTATATCTCCATGCAATGGAATAGCCACCACCTGCGCCTCCCCCATGGAGAAGTACCAAAGGCTCTCCTTTACCCGCGTCGCAATAATGAGTACGAACTCCTTTCACGTCAGTAAATCTACTATATTTTTCTAAATCTGCAATTACCATATTGAATACACTGTGTTTGTCTTTAGAAAGAAAACTAAATAAGATTTTTCTGAAAAATTACGCTTATAATAGTTGTTTTTAGGGAAATTATTCCTTTTTTTCTTCGTTATCCGTTAAAAACATGTATTTACATGGTTAATTATTAATTTGTAAGTTTTTTCGTGGTCCCTGAATTTTTAACTCGCAATTCGTTTAGTGCTTGACTTTTTTAAATTTTTTATGCTTATAGAATGATAAATATAGTATCAGAGTTTTACTGAATTAAGAGAATGATAAAAGATGTCTGTATATGTCCTTGAACAAGACCCAAGACTTGTTGTAAAAAATATAAAATACGAGGGAGAAACAGGTGAAGTCCTTGCACATCTAGCTAGACCAATAGGAGAAGAGAAATTACCTGGAGTCGTTGTTATCCACGAGAATAGAGGTTTAAATTCACACATCGAGGATGTTGCTAGACGTTTAGCTTTGGAGGGGTTCCTTGCTATGGCTCCTGATGCTTTATCTCCCCTTGGAGGGACTCCGAAAGATAGTGACCAAGCTAGAGATTTAATTGGACAGCTTGATATAGAAAAGACGATAAAAAACTTTGTTGCAGCAGTGAAGTACTTGAAGACTCATAAAGAGTCTACTGGAAAAGTTGGAGTAACTGGTTTCTGCTGGGGTGGAGGAATAACGAATCAGGTTGTTGTACAATCTCAGGATGTACAGGCAGCGGTTCCTTTTTACGGAAGACAACCATCACAAGAAGATGTATCTAAGATCACAGCTACTATGCTTGTTCATTATGCTGGAGATGATGAGCGAATTAATGCGGGTATCCCTGAGTTTGAGGTAGCGTTAAAGGAGTCTAACATAGAGTATCTGATTTACATGTATGAAGGAGCTAAGCACGCCTTCTTCAATAACACAGGTCAGCGATATGATGAGGAAGCCTCCAAGCTCGCTTGGAAACGGACTGTAGATTTTTTCAATGAAAAGCTGAAAACATAATCTTCTTACTCATATTTTTACTGAGTTTGTTGATGCCATAGTCTGGCGACTTGTGAAACAAAAGGCTGACAATGATTGAAAAAGCGTTTATAACCAGCACATAGGTAGTTCAAACCGGGTTCGCCGTCTGGTGTAGTTATGAAACGGTTTTTAGGGCATTCACCATTACACATTGATATTACTTCGCATTCCCTGCAATAGCGTGGTAGAGTCTCTAATTTTATTCTCCCAAACGCTATCTGAGCCGGGCTTTCCAAAAGATCAACAAGAGTTGTCTCAGTGATATTCCCTAGCAGATGTTCTTCGTTGACGTAATGGTCACAGGAATAAAAGTCTCCATTATGCTCAACAACTGGTATGTCTCCACAAGTTGGTCTGAAGATGCATAATGAGTGCTCTTGATTGAATGCAGTTCTTAGAGCTTCTTCGAATATCTGAATTTTAATTTTCCCAATGTCTTTGTCTATCCACTCGTCGAAGATTTTTATAAGGAAATCCCCCCACGATTCAGTCGGTACGCTGATTTTATCTACCACATTTTCCGAGTCTATATCTCGCTCAACTAACGGTAAAAAGGTGATGTATTGGCCGTTGATCTCTTTGAAGAAGTTATAGACTTGAAGGGGAAAACATACGTTATAATGATTGACTACACATAGGATTTCCGTATGCACCCTATACTTTTGTAAGAGATAATAACCTCTCATAACCTTTTCAAAGGTCGATTTCTGGTCTTTGGTCTTGCGATATTTATCATGCATATCTTTAGGACCATCCAAGCTGAGCCCAACAGTGAAGCCCTCCTTAGAAAAAAACTGGCACCAATCCTTATCAAGCAGAGTCCCATTGGTCTGAATACCATTTATTATCTTCATGTTACGTGGCTTATGCTTACGCTGCAAATTCACTATCATGCGAAAATAGTCCAGTCCCAAGATAGTTGGCTCCCCCCCATGCCAAGAGAACATAATTGCATTCTCCGGAGATGCCTGAATATGTTGGGTAATATATTCTTCCAGAACTTCATACGGCATCTGGAGACTTTCATCTTTTGGATAAAGATCTTTTTTATCTAGATAGTAGCAATACTGACAACCCAAGTTGCAGATGGGTCCTGCAGGTTTAACTAATATCTGAAATTCATGGGATGCTTTCAAGGCTTCTTAAGTTATCTGTTTTAATTAAATAAGAGTACTTGTTAACTGTTGGTGTAAAAAAATAATATGTAGTTTAATATGCTGAATATAAAAAAATGAATAGTGGGGTTTTTCGAATGCAATCCTGTTAATCGTCTATCATTGTTAGGACTTGTTTGGAGAAGTCTTTTCGGATATGGAAACTTAGTTCATCGAAGTGATCTATCGCGTTTCTATCTATTTCACTTCTTAGAGCGTCAAGTAGGAATGATTCAAGTGGATATTCGTATTGCTCACAGATCATTTTGGCTGCTTTTACTAGTTTTTCTGGAGCTTCAAAAGACAGAGTTTCGGACATGGATACAATTATACTTGCTTTGTTATACATCTCTCTTATCAATATATATTTTATATATTTAATCTAAAGAAAATATTTTTATATATTGTTTAAATACTTTTTTCCAAAAATAATCTTATATTAGCTATTTTTATATAATTTAAAATAATTGAGATTTTAGAGTAAAAAAGTGTAATATTGTATTATTTGTACAAATTAACGTGTGTTAATTGAGACATAATCTTGTTTTATTGTGCTATTTGGGATATGAATTCTTACTATAACCCTAATTATATAGTAAAAATATTATGAGTTTTCCGTTATTAATGAGTCATTCAACATTTATATTTAAATAAAATATGGAATTACCTCTTAATTTTCTTAATTCCAATTTTCGTCTCTGTATTAATGACGCTATGACTAAATGAAATAAAGTCCTTTTTCGTTTATAAAATTGATTATTATATCTAACTATGAGTCCCAAGACTATCAATGCTCTAAAATGAATTCTCTATACATTTGCCTTGAGCCATATATTGAACTATTCTGGGCTCTCATTGATCCCGTATGTAGAAAAACTGGGGGGTATGTCAATAATTAGTGCTCTATCTGAATTAAAAACACGGAGTCTCGAGAAGACCTTGTTAGATTGTGATTATCCTATTCCTGGAACGTTTTCAGTTGATCTTTATGAACCTAACTGGCTGGGTTTCTCTTATTTTGGTAATTGAAGGCTCACTGTATTTTTTGTAATATCTATCTCTATATCATCTATATCTAAAAGTGTACTGAACATGCCTTTAAGGTAGTTTTCAAGGAACAGGCTCCATTTTCTATTATAAGCGTGTCTGAGATGAAGAAGCGTATGATCCTTTCTCTCATGTAAATCGCAGATAAACCAGTCATTATACCCACCGAGAATCTCTTTCAGATACCATAGCAAAGAAGCCCTATCTATTACCATTCCCCTCATAAGCAATCTATCATGTGGATTCTTAGAACCAGAGTCTTTGCCTGAATCTATCAATTCTTGCTCATCAAGACAATTTAGAAAGTTCTCAAATGATTGCGTAGCAAATGTGATGTTTTGGCCTCTTTCTGAGAATCTTCCTGTGGATGTGAACTCTTTGAGTATTTGGTTGGCTAGGTTGTTGACGCTGATTCCTCTTTCATTAGCCTCTTCTCTGAGGGCTTGATCGTATTCGTTCTCGATCCTGAAGGTTCTTGTTACTGGGGTTTTGTCCATGGTTTCCATTAATTCTGAAACTCTCCTGAATATATTGCTTTTGATTGCAAACGAATAAAAACTAATTAGATATAAACGTTGTGAATAAAAAAATTATATTAAAATGCATAAAAATATACTCTAAACAGAGTATATATTAATGTAAAAAATATCTGAATTATTGAAAATCATTCAATTTGAATGAAGAATCATGGTGGTATTAATTGACAACCTCACAAAATATGGATAATATCGAGACTATACAAAAAACAAGTTGTTCATCCTGCCAGTCTACGACCCTTATAGAGGATGTAAAAACTGGTGAAATTATTTGCTCCAAATGTGGATTGGTCATTACGGATAGGGGTTACAGTCTAAGACAGGATTGGCGTGCATATTCTTTTGCTGAGCAAGCCAAGAGGAGTCGAAGCGGGTATGCGTTATCTAATAAGATCTTTGATAGAGGGTTGTCGACTACTTTTAACAATGGGTACGACTCCAAGGGTAAGAAGCTTGACCAAGAGACCCAGAACATGATGAATAGGCTCAAAAAGCAAGATCAAAGAGCCAAGGTAAATGAGTCTTGGCAGAGGAACCTCAAAATCGCGTTGTCTGAGATGAGTAGGATATGTAATGAGCTTCATCTACCAGACCATATTCATGAGAAGGCAGCACAAATATATCGACAGATACTGAAAGAAGACTTGGTCCGCGGACGTTCAATAGATGGTTTCGTTACAGCTGCTATTTATGCTGCTTGTAGGATAAACCGGGTACCGAGATCAATTAATGATATCGCAGAAGCCTCGTTTCTTACTGATCACGAGATACGGTATCATTACAGATTGTTTGTGAGGGAGATGGATTTCAAGCCCCCGATTGATAGACCCACCAAGTTCATATCAAGCCTAGCCTCAAAGCTGAATCTAAATGGATTGGTTGAGGAACGTTCATTGAAGATTCTGGAGATGGCGCAGAAAAGACAGCTCGTTGTGGGGAAAAACCCGAGGGGCGTGGCTGCAGCTGTACTATATTTGGCCTGTCAAGGCGTTGGAGTAAATATTACTCAGGCTGAGGTTGCGCGAGCCGCCGATACTTCAGAGGTAACCATGAGGAAAAGATTCAAAGAATATGAGCCAATAATGGAGCACTTTTCTTTAAATTAGCATAAATTTCTTTGAATTCATTTTCTCTTACATTTTCCGCCAGTAAGATTTTTCCCAAATTTCAGGTGGGCCTTCCCTAACAGTAAATAAGGGATGAGGAACTATGTCTTTGATTTCAAGATTTTCCTCGTGTTTCTTTGGTGTTCTTGTCTCTAATAGTTTCATGAGGATCTTGTACTCGTACTCGATCTGTCCCTTGTTGATTGGTATTTTCTCTATTTGGTCTATGGGTTCGAGTATTTTGGAGAAATTATAATTATAGTTTCTTCTCTGTGATTCTAAGTGTATTTCCTTTAAATAAAATCCAACAGCTTTCAATGGCTCTGGATGATCCTTGAACCTGTTTAATTGCGGGTGGTTTCTCCAGCCCTTGGTCTCGCCTTGGAGTACCTTCTGTGCTAATAGTGCTTCTCTCCATTGTGCTCCTAGTCCCTTCCAGTCAAGATACCGGGGGTGAATGCTCCATATCCGCATATATTGAACTTGGGGTGGTGCAATATATACACTAAAGGATTGATAAAATGAAAAAATTAAGGAAATAGAATAGTTTATTGCTTCTTGATCATGGGACCTACGAAGTAGCCGACGACTACACCGATGACCAGCGCTGCGATTGCTGCTAACTGCATTGTGCTAGCCGAGCTCTGTGCTGCTGTTAGGTCTGTCTCCAGAGCAGCTTTTTCGCTTGTTAAGGTGCTAACACTTCCCCTTAGGGTTGTTGCCTCTGTCTCAAGCATTGTTACATCTGCTTGTAGGTCAGCTTTTTCACCTGTTAGTCCTGCTACATCATCTTCTAGCATAGAGATTTCTGCTCCCATACCGTTGCGTACAGCAAAGTCGAGGATGTTACCGAATAGAACCGCACCCTGGTTGGGGTTTGATGTTAATCCGTATCTGCCCTCATTCTGTATCTCTGGCTTGTACATTGGGGAGTAGTGGTTAAAGGGGGCGTCGCTTGTCGCGATGACATAGTTGTCGTTTCCCATCTCTTCAAGCACCATCATGGCGAA
>CAZZFH010000008.1:0-18324 GCA_964653295.1 uncultured Candidatus Bathyarchaeia archaeon
ACCAGCATATACCCTACCTGGGCAACGCTGGAATAGGCTAGCATCCTCTTGAGATCGGTCTGCCTTAGTGCAGTTATGTTGGCGACTGTCATCGTTATGAAAGCGAGAACCGCCATGGTCTTGCTGAAGACAGTTGGCTCAAAGAGAGTGTAGATTACACGAGTCAAAGCATATAGCGCTGTCTCGATGAGCATGCCTGATAGCATTGCGCTGATGGTGCTTGGGGCTTCTGGGTGGGCGTCTGGTAGCCATGTGTGCATTGGCACGATGGCGGACTTTACACCGAATCCGATAATCATCAAAGCCAATACAAGTAGCAGCCACACATTCATTGGGCTGCCATGTATCACGCTGCTCATCTGGGCAAAGTTGACTGTTCCAGTCATCCCGTAGAGCAGGGCTATTCCGAAGAATAGGATGGTGCTGCCGACGCTTCCCATGACCATATACTTGAAGCCTGCCTCAATGGGTCCAGGGGAGTCTTTCCTGAAGCTTACAAGACTGTAGCTGGCGATGCCCATCATCTCCCAGAAAAGGAACATGGTAAACATGTCGCCCGCAAAAGCCACGCCCACCATCCCAATAACCAAGGAGGATAGCAGTGCGTAGTATTCTGTGAGCCTTGTATCGTGCTCCATGTAGCTATAACTGTATACGGTTACAAGGAACCCGAGCAGTGTTGCGCTGAATGCCATATAGATGCTCATCATATCTATCTCGAAGCATGCTCCGAGTGGTGGGTTTCCACCGATTGAGAATACGAGTATCTCGCCAGCAGCTGGACCGCTATTGTATAGCATCCAGACGCTGACGACGCCCCATAGGCTAGCCAGAACCGCTGCAGCGTCCCGTAGCTTTGGAGCCTTCATCTTGTCGGCAAGGAGTCCTATGATACCCATTAGTATGGGTGCGAACAGGAAGTAGAGCTGAGTTGATATCACCATCTCAGTCTCCTAAGTTCCCGCGCATCGGTGGTCTTGAACTGCTTGTAAGCGTTTACAATCAATGTTAGACCCACCGCAACGACACACCCACCGGTAACAATGCTCATGAATACAATGCTCTGACCCACTGGGTCAACAACATTCGCTGCGGTGTTTACCGACGCAAAGTATACAAAGAGTAAGTTACCTGCGTTGAGTATCATCTCGATGCCAAGGAGTATCCGTATCATGTTTGATTTGCTGACACAGTAGAGCCCTATCGCGAAAAGCGCGAAGGCTGAACCTATCAATACGGTAGCATCCATTAATGCCGGACCTCCTCTCTAAGTAGTGCTAAACAGCAGATCGCTGTTGTGAATAGGATGAGGGTCTGGAACGTAAGGTCTAAGCCTCTAAAGTCCCAGAGGAATTTACTCATCGTGGCCCCAATCTCCGAACCAGGTTGTGTTGATATTTTCTCGCTGTGAGCCAGTGTTGAATTAGGGAAAGGTTCACGAGCTAAAATTATCATGAAAGAGGCAAAGATGAGGATACTAATTGCTACGCCTATCAAGGCGATGTTTTTGTTTTCACTCATTTTGCTCACTCCTAACGAACATGATTACTGAGACGAAGAGTACGACAATTGCTCCGCCGTAGATGAGCAACTGGAATAAGGCTACGTATGGAGCATACATCGTCCAGTACAAGCCTCCTAGACAGATACACATCCCGCCCAGACTGAGGGCAGCATAGAGTGTATCCTTCAAACCAGCTGTCATTAAAGCGAGTGCAATTGTCGAGGCGATGAGTACAATCTGAACTAGTTCTGACGCCATTGCAACTCCCCTAATCTTGAATCGCTTACCTATCCCCACAATACTATAAAATATTTCGCTAGTTGAGCGCCATTTCATATAGATTGAAAGAAAAACAAATGGTATTTGAGAAGCATTAGATTACCAAGTTTTTACAATATATAGTATGGTCGATAACATGTTCTAATAGAACAGGAAAAATAACTAGGTATATTGTAAATCTTTTTAAGCGCTGGCTTTACGCTATGTTGAGGTACAAGGTTTGCTGGTAGGTCTATCAGGATTTACTGTTATTATGGGCCTAGCAACCCTAGTCGGTGTTGTAGTTATGGCGTTCGGAAACGAACTCTCCGCCAAAAGCCCAGACACCGAGGGAAAGCTAGCCCCATACGCATGTGGAGAGCCTGTACCAGCCACCAAGGTTAGGATGAACGTAGAGAACTTCTTCATCTACGCAGTCTATTTCATGATCTTCGACGTATTGGGCTTCGTACTGGCTACAACCATTGCGAGACCCGTCAACCTGCTCCTACCCTTGTTTTACGCTGGTGCAAGCATCGTCTCCATTGTGATGCTTACCGCCAATTGGAGGCAATGATATGAGTATAGTCACATGGGCAAGAACAAGGTCGCCATGGCTGATCCACTTTAACGCAGGAGCATGCAACGCTTGTGATATCGAGGTAGTAGCCGCGCTAACACCAAGATTTGATATAGAGCGATTCGGAGCACTGCTAAAAGGATCGCCAAGACACGCTGATGTCATGGTGGTCTCAGGAAGCGTCCCCCGCAAAATCAGGAAACGACTCAAAAGAATCTATGATCAAATGCCAGCACCAAAGTTCGTAGTAGCTGTAGGAAGCTGCGCCATTAGCGGTGGCGTATTCCAGAACTGCTACAACACAATGGATGGCGTTGATAATTTCATCCCAGTAAATGCATATATCCCGGGCTGTCCTCCAAAGCCAGAGGCCATCTTGGATGGCGTCGTTAAGCTACTGATGAGCGCAGGATACTAGGTGAAAGAGATGAGCATTGAAGAACAGCAGAAATTCCTCGATACTTTAGAGGAAAAGGGAGCCTCCGATATTAGGCTTCAAAGGTTGAACGCAGCGTATGTTAGTACTTCTAGGGAAAAACTCCTAGAGGTTATGGAGTATCTTTACCGAGAAGGATTCACCCATATCACCACAATCACAGCGGTAGACAAGCCTGAAAATTATGAGGTAGTCTATCACCTGAGAAATCAGGGATTCGCACTCAATCTAAAAGTCGCGGTACCAAAAGATGATCCAAAGATACCCAGTGTAACGGGTATTCAAGCAGGAGCAAACCTGTATGAGAGAGAAGTAAATGACCTGATGGGGATTTTCCCCGAGGGACACCCGAATCCCGCCAGACTCATATTAGATTATGACTGGCCAGAGGGATTGTACCCCCTGAGAAAGGAGGAGTCAATTGAGTCTCTCAGAGAAAAAGCGGATAAAGCATTAGGTGAGCTAGAAAATGAGTGATAGACAATTCGTTATACCAATAGGTCCACAGCACCCAGCACTCAAAGAGCCTGAGAGCTTCTACTTTACAGTAGATGGCGAGACAGTAATTGATGTCGAGCCGAGAATCGGGTATAACCACCGTGGTATTGAGAAAGCAATGGAGGTTAGGAGTTACATCCAGAACCTGTATATTACTGAGCGGGTTTGTGGTATTTGCAGTAACGCCCACCAGACCGCATACACAGGCAGCGTTGAGGAAGTTGGCGGTATCGAGATTCCAGAAAGAGCAAAATACATCAGAGTATTCATCCAGGAACTAGAGAGGCTCCACAGTCACCTACTATGGCTAGGAGTAGCAGCCCACGAGATAGGCTTCGATACTCTCTTCTACTATGTCTGGAGAGACAGGGAAATCGTAATGAACCTTCTCGAAGAGATCAGTGGAAACAGGTGCAACTACGCGATGGCCACAATCGGCGGGGTAAGGAGAGACCTGAACAAGGATAATTTCCCAAGATGGCAAAAGATGATAGACACCATCTTTGAGAGAACAGAGTACTACATCAAAGTCGCCTCAACAGAACAAACCATACTCGACAGAGCAGTAGGAGTAGGGTATCTGGGCAAAAGCGACATGATAAAGCTCAGCGGTGCAGGACCAAACGCACGATGTAGCGGAGTACCTTGTGATATAAGGAAACTAAATCCATACCTAGTATACGATCAACTCGACTTTGAGCACATCGTAGTAGACAACGGTGACGTACTTGGCCAAGTTCTAGTAAGAGCGCTTGAGGTATTGGAGAGCTGTAAGATACTTAAACAGGTAATGGATAAAATTCCAGAAGGCGAGATAAGAACAAAGTTCGGTCCCTTAAGCAGGATTCCTGAGGGCGAGGCAGCCTACCTAGTGGAAGCCCAGAGGGGCGAACTAATCCACTACACAATCAGCGACGGCAAAAACATGCCTTTCAGGCACAAGATCAGGGCACCTACATTGGCAAACTTACTCAGTTTAGTGGAGAGGCTTAAGGGAGGATACATAGCTGACATTCCTATTGTCTTGGCGGGTATCGATCCATGCTTCAGCTGCACTGACAGGATGGTCTTCTATGATGAGGGAAAAGACAAGAAATGGTCTTGGACAGAAGATGACCTCAGAAAATACCGCAAGGAGTGGTTTGAGAAGTGAACCCAGCGATAACCGCAATACAGGTACTCATATTCCCAGGGCTCTCATTCATACTAAGCTACACACTCTACGCGGAGTGGCTGAGCCGAAAGACAGTTGCAAGGCTACAGAACCGAATAGGTCCACTCCACACGGGATGGCAGGGAATTCTTCAACCACTTGCAGACTTCATCAAGCTACTAGTCAAGGAAGATATTACACCAGCAGCAGCCCAAGCAACAATATTCAATTATACACCATTAATCATATTCGCGATCCCACTGGCATCAACATTCCTAATCCCAATCCAAAGCATCACAAACCTATGGGGATACGAACCAGTAGCAGCCTTCGAGGGAGACCTAATCATAGTCCTCTTCCTCATGAGCATCAACGTATTGGCAGTATTCCTGGCTGGTTGGAGCAGCGGCAACCTATTCGGAGCCGTCGGAGCCACAAGGGTAGCCTTGATGATGCTAGCATACGAGATCCCACTAGGACTCGTAGCTATCAGCCCAGCCATAATGGCGAGAAGCCTAAGCATAGTAAAAATCGTAGATTGGCAGGCATCCAGTATACAGAGCTTCCTAGCAGCACCGACCCTTCCGGGCGTTCTATTAGGCTTGGTAATGCTCATTGGATTCGCCATCTACACTGTTTGTCTACTGGCAGAGCTGGAGATGAGACCCTTTGATATGAGCGAGGCAGAGACAGAGATCGTTCACGGCTGGCAGGTCGAGTTCAGCGGGGTAAAACTAGCACTACTAAATAGCGGACACAACATCAAAATGGTACTAGCAGCAGCACTATTAACAAGCCTATACTTGGGTGGTCCTACTGGACCAGTTCTACCACCAGTAGTGTGGTTTGTTATCAAGACAAGCTTATGCGTAATGATCCTAAGCAACCTAAGCGCACTGTTCGCGAGGTTCAGGATCGACCAACTCGTCTCAGGGGCATGGAAATACCTAGTCCCATTAGCCGTATTACAGGTGATGGCAACAGTGGCATTATCAGGAGTGATCTAAGATGGCGATGGAGAGAGAGTTAATCAAGAACGCCTTCAATAAACCAGCGACACTAATCTACCCATTCGAGAAACCCACAATCCCAGAGGGATTCAGGGGAAAACACGAGTACGAGCAAGAGAAATGCATCGGCTGCGGTCTATGCGCAAGGGTATGCCCAAGCTTTGCTATAACCCTTGAAGGAGGTCCCGGACCCAAGATGACTGGGCTCAGGATCGATCTTGGTATGTGTTTGTTCTGTGGGCAGTGTGAAGAGGTCTGTCCGAGAGACTGTCTTAGACTCACAGAAGATTACGAGCTAGCCGTACTGAACAAGGAAGACGCCGTATTATTGTTCCCAAGGGAGCCACCGGCACCCAAGCTAGCGCCAAAGAAAAAAGCAGAATAAAAAACTCTATTTTTACCAGTTTCTTAGTAAAAAATACAGTGTTTTCAGTCATTTATCTGGTTCAGCGTTATTCTGAGAGTACTTGGTATAGGGTATTTGCAATAGATTTTGCTGCAGCCACAAGCGGCTCTGTCATGGGCTCTCCCAGACCAATAGACATTGGCTGGATACCCAGCAGGATCACTTTGATCCCAAGCGACCTCTCAATATACGAGATAAAGATGTTCAACGGGAGGCTATGAGTGGATATTGCGTGTCCTCCAATCTGTTCTCCAGAGATTAGCTTGGTCTCACCGGGAGCCCCCCGGAAATTAGCTGCATCAATCATCAACACATGAGTAGGTTTGAACTGCTCCACCTTACCAGTAAACGCCTCGGGCACAGACTCGGTGTTAAGGAGCAGGACATTGGGCAGTGGCTTGGATTCAAGAAGCTCAATGATACTTGGACCGACCGCGTCATCTCCTCTTATAGGATTGC
The DNA here is from genome assembly GCA_964653295.1 of uncultured Candidatus Bathyarchaeia archaeon. GTDB lineage: Archaea > Thermoproteota > Bathyarchaeia > TCS64 > TCS64 > RBG-16-57-9. The sequence goes on from CAZZFH010000008.1 coordinate 6,305, forward strand.
CTACGCCAACCAGAACCACTCGTTTCTCATCAACGCCAAAATAATCTCTTAGCCCTTGCTTAAGTGACATATCGCAAAAACATGTAAACTGTGATAAAAAGGGTTTGAAAAAATTAGAGCTGTGAGGCGACCTCGTCCTTGAAGCGGGCGAGCATCTCAGTGTTCTCGGGGATAGTCTTGCTTGGGCGAACATTGATGATACTCATCTTCATACCAAGGTCCATGACGCGACGCCATTTCTCAATCAAGACCTCTGGTGTACCGATGAAGTCATACTCACGGGAAACATTGATGTCAGTGCCACGTGTCTTCCATTTCTGGAGGGTATCTTCATACTCTGCCTCATCCTTCATCAAATAGACGCTGGGGGCAAAGCCGCTGATGAATACATCATCCACGGTTTTGCCCAGTGCCTCAAGGTCTTTGTGATAATGCCCAAGTATCCGACTGATATTCTGCAGATTACCTGAAGAATTAATACCATCAGCATACTTTGCTGCGATCTTAATCATCCTTGGCTGCCTAGCCCCTATACTAACCCTGAAAGGCTTCTGGACTGGCTGAGGCACATTCACCGCCTCCTTAAGTTTCCAGTACCTGCCATCATAGCTGAATACCTCATTGTGAAGCATCCCCTTCAATATATCCACGGACTCTTTGAGCCTTGAGACACGCTCCCCAGCAGAAGGCATACCCCTGCCCTTCTCCATTAGATCATAGCCATCATACTCGGGCTCACTCCAGCCGGCGCCGAGAATCAACTCGTAGCGACCACCTGTCATCTGATCCAATGTAGCCGCCATCTTGGCTAGCAACGCTGGGTTTCTCATACTATTGAATAATGTGATCTGACCAACCCTGATCTTCTTGGTCTGGACACCTATACCTGTCATGAGGGTCCATGCTTCCCAGTAAGGCTCCTTACGGTCACCAGATAAACCCTCCACGTGATCATTCACAAAGACACCATAATAGTCGAGTTCTTCTACTGCATGGGATAGCTCAAGCATCTTTGGATAGGTCTGAGCTCCCCTGATATATACTCCAAATTCCATGGGTGTATCCCAGAGATCATTATTATTAAACAATGGGGCTCTGAGTGGAAGACTAATATCGAGGATGTTCATCATATGTCTGGTCCCGGGGATAAACTTGACTGACAAACCACCAATCAAAACATCATTCTTCTATGGCTGGGTAATCGTCCTCATAGCGGGACTAGCAGTCTACTTCAGCGGACCAGGACAGACCTACAATGTTAGCGTCTACATCGACAGCTATATCAATGAATTCGGGTGGAGCAGAACCACCGTCAGCAGCATGTACAGCATGGGGACCTTCACCGCTGGAATGCTCATGGGGTTGGTGGGCAAGCTCTTTGACAAATATGGTCACCGAAGGATGACAGTGGTTATCGCCATTGGTTTCGGAGCCGCATTATTCTTCATGAGCACAATAAACTCAGTAACCATGCTCTTCATGGGATTCTTCCTCATCAGGCTCCTAGGTCAGGGCAGCATGGGGCTAATCGGCGGCACACTGGTTCCCCAATGGTTCATACGGCGCAAAGGCAGGGCTATGAGCATAGTCAGCGTATTCGGAGCTCTAAGTATGGCTACTTTTCCAGCGATGAACATCTGGCTGATACAGCGATTTGGGTGGCAGAATGGCTGGAGAACCTGGATGCTTGTATTATGGATCATCGTTGCCCCACTGTTCTATTTCTTCATCAGGACCAGACCAGAGGACGTAGGATTATACCCAGACAACGAGAAACCCCTGGAAATAGATGGAGAAGTAAAAGTAATCGAGGAGGAATCATGGACCCTCAGCGAGGCATTGAAGACAAGGAGCTTCTGGCTCGTCAACTATATCACAGTCATACCATCAGCCATAATAACCGGGTGCGTATTCCATCAAATCTCCATACTTGGACAATCAGGGCTATCACCAGAATCAGCCGCACTCATCAGCAGCATAACCAGCCTAATCAACCTACCAATCGTACTGCTCGCAGGAGGACTAGCAGACAGATATCCATTAAAATACCTAATGGCCATCACCCAAGGACTGCTCCTAGCCATGGTGGGGGTGCTCTACATGGCAAACTCCATGACCCTAGTGCTTGTTTATGGGGTAATAATGGGGATACAGATGGGCATACAGGCAATAGTGAGAAGCGTAGTCTGGCCAGACTACTTTGGCAGAAAACACCTCAGCACCATCAGGGGGGTCAACATGATGGCAGGCGTAATAGGCTCAGCCCTTGGACCACTACCCTTTGGATACGCCTTTGACGTATTCGGCGGCTACTCAGAGGTACTCTTAGCATCAATGATATTCCCCCTAGCAGGCATATTCCTAGGAATGCTCGCGAAAAAACCGGTAAAAGGGGATTAAATTCTACATAAAGAGATAAGAAACCTAGGCAGAGAGACGCCTGAACCCGGAATATACATTATATCGTTGACCACGAGTGAACCCCGCGATAGTCATACCAGACGCCCGAGCGATCCGTACACCAGTGCATAGAGGAGCAGATACACTGCACATAACAGGGATTCTCGCGAAAGCCGCTTTCAACACCATTTCCCCAGCGAGCCTACCACTAGTGACTAGAAGTGACTCACTGAGATCCAATCCACGCATAGTAGCCAATCCAACTGCTTTATCAACCGCATTAAACCGACCTACATCCTCAACAAAGACATGCCCTACATCAGGCTGAAGAATTAAAACCGAATGAGTCCCCCCGGTACCCTTGTAAATCTCGCACATTTGATTCAACTGATTCATTGCAGATGGGATAGCATCAGGGTCAACAAAATCCAACCCATCGTTCTCAGGGAGAAGAAGTATATCCTCATCCCGAGAAGCATGCTCAAGAATAGTGTTCTTCTGTTCATGAATCAACTCAAGATCAACCCCATGTTCAAGCTGAACAAAAGCAGTATTTCCTCGAATATTGACCTCATGAATCTCATCCAATGAATGAATAATATTACTGGTAAAGAGATGACCCACAGCCAACTCCTCCAAGTATTGCTCATAAGCCATCATCTGATTAAGCGGAACACCGTTAAGATTGATAATAAAAAGAACATCCTCAACCACATCGTCCTCAACATAAACAGCATCACCAGAATCAACCCTGAGAACACGCATAAGAAAACAAGAACCTCACTGGATAAAAGGATAAATACCCCTAAACCTGTTCAAGCCGCCATGGAACGTGCATTACAGGCCCTATTAGTATCAATTTTCGTAGCAATGCTCGGACTCGGTATAGTAGGACCTATAATGCCATTATACGCTGAAAACCTTGGAGCAACATTTACCCAAATAGGATTACTCAGCAGTGCTTGGAGCATAGCCAGATTCATATTCTCGGCACCAGCAGGACGACTAAGCGATACAGTAAGCCGCAAGAAAGTCATAATGGGAGGGCTCCTAGCCTACGCCATTGTATCATTGCTGTATATCGTTGCGTGGGACTTCAACTCATTACTGACCTTCAGGTTCCTACACGGTATAGGATCAGCGGCAACAATGCCTGTAGCCATGGCATACGCCGCTGAATTAGCCCCCAAGGGTCAAGAGGGGAAATATATGGGTACCCTGAACCTAGCCATGTTCGGAGGCATGGGGCTAGGACCATTAATCGGAGGCACATTAACGGACATGTTCAGCCTATCTGCACCATTTTACGTGATGTGTGCAATGACAGCCTTCAGCCTTGTACTGGTCATGGCGTTCTTACCTGAATCCCAATCAAATATAGAGAAAACCAATAAGCCGAGACCCAGCTTCCGAAAAGTCCTTAGCAACAGACTGCTATTAGCGAGCTTCGTCTTCAGAGCGGTCAATGCACTGGGAAGAGGCTCGATAATGGGGTTCCTCACTATCTTCATGACCACATCGATAGCAGGCGGGGGTATGGCGCTTAGCATCACGGCTGCGGGATGGGTGCTCAGTATTGGACAAATGAGCAACGCAGTACTACAACAGCCCAGTGGAAAACTCGCGGACAAATACAATAAAATCCACTTGATAATAATAGGCGGGGTTGTAAGCGCAATAGGAATGGTGTTATTCCCCGTCTCAAGAACATTCTTCCACATCCTTGGAGCCAGACTCCTATTCTCGCTGGGAAGCGCATTGATGACACCAGCCCTCAGCGCAATAGCAGCCATAGAAGGCAGGGAATACGGCGTAGGCACAACCATGAGTATCCTTCAAAGCGCCATGAGCCTCGGTATGATGGGCGGACCACTACTATCGGGAATCCTGGCAGACATGTTCAGCCTAAAACCAATATTCTATGTTGGCTCAGGCATAAGCTTCCTTGGACTACTGATATTTATAGTACTCCAGTCCAGAGGAAAACCCCTAGAATAGTTCCAAAGATTATATCCAACCAACCCCAAACAATAAACATGGAAACCCTTAGGGCTCTAACACAAGAAGAGAAGGCTTACTACGCCCGCCAGATAGTCATGAAAGGATTTGGCAAGGAAGCACAGACACGCCTCGTGAACAGCAAGGTATGCGTAGTGGGACTTGGGGGACTTGGGAGCCCAATCGCAACACAGCTCGTGGCAATGGGAGTAGGACACCTCAGAATAGTTGACCATGATAAAGTTGACCTCACAAACCTCCATAGACAGCATCTTTACGATTCCGAGTCGGTGGGAAAACCGAAAACAGCTGTAGCGGCCAAGAGGCTTAGAAAACTTAACCCCTATGTCGAGATTGAACCCATCAACGCCAAGATAACAGATGAAAACGCCTCAAGAATCGTAGAAGGAATGGACTTGGTAATGGATGCACTCGACGCAATGGCGCCAAGATACGCGATAAACAAAGCATGCGTAGAGCAAAATATACCATTTATTCATGGAGGGGTAATTACAGGAATAGGTACAGCCACAACCATTATACCAAGAGAAACACCATGCCTAGAATGCTTCAAAGGAGGAATTGACGATAGCAAACTACCGAGTAATGCAAGCCTCGGAGTCCACTCATCCATAATAAACATAATAGCCAGCATACAGACAAGCGAGGCAATCAAATTATTATCAGGGAAAAAACCAACACTAGCAGGGAGGCTACTATTCTTCGAACTCGAAGACCTGTCAATGGAGTTCATAGATATCATTAGAATTGACAACTGTCCAGTCTGTGGCCAAAAAAAGGGGTAGATGATACCCTGACAACACTATGATTGAATCTGAGACATTCCCTTGTAAAATTTCTGTATTCCTTCGACTACAATTTTAGCAGATATATCACTTGTCTCAATATGATGAGTCTTATTGTTGAGGGAAAGATCGATCCTAAATCGGTTAGTCAATTTTACATCATCTAACTCGTCATAAGGAGTATTCAGTAAGACCTCATAGTTTTTCCGAAGGAAGCCTTTGACATTAACAAATACCATTTTTTTATTTCCAAGACACAGATATCCGTTTTGTTTGTTCAAAGTGCATGAGTAGGTTTTCTCTACGGTGTCATCGGGGCCAATAGTTTTTTTGGCTAAATCAAGCCATGGTTGGGCCATTTTACACACCCATTTTAGTCAATATTCATCCAAGTCGATAAATATTTCTTCTATACAATATATATGAACATAAGTTCATGAGATGGAGTGTTAGGGTTTATATGCCTTATCAATCGTCAACTCAGCGATATCAGAAGCATATCCCCCAATCCGAATCACACTCTCCCGGATAACAAACAAAGGATAAAAGAAGGGTTCACTCACCGAAATATCAGGGAAAGGAGTAATTGATCGAGCAAGCTGAGAGAACTTGTATTGTTCATCAATTATCATGTCGCATAACTCAACTGAACGTTCCCTAAATATCTCAATCGCTGATTCGTATGATCTAAAACTAGCCTCTGTGATCCGAATCAACTTGTTCCAAAGAACAGAAGAAACAGATTCCTTGTACTCTTCAACCTGTACAAGACTATAAGCAACATTATGGACATTATCAGCAACCCTCTCAATCAAATCAACAAGAGTCTGATAATCCAGACAATCCAACATATCAATACTAAGACGATTTGCCAGAGCAGGCTCAAAAGCAGCTGACCTAATCAACCTAATCAGATAAAACATAAACTGATCAACATCCTCCTCCAAGGCAACAACAGAGCGAGCAAGTTCCAAATCCCAGCTCTGCATGGCCTTTAAAACATCATTACACATCGACAAAGTGATAAGATGCATACGTTCAATGCCATCAAATAGGTTAGCCATAGACTCATTCATCAAGGTCTGGAGAGTAACACTACTTGCATTACTAGACAGAATTCGAAGATATAGAGATTTAACCACATTTCTAATAGCCTGCTGTTGAGTAACCGAGAAGATATTACCCGAGTTCAAAATAATATCATTATAACCGTTAAGATAGCACCCGATCACAATCCGGAAAATCGAGTCAGAACTCGCCGATGGATCGATCTCTACTTCAATTCGTCTTCCCTCATCTTTCACACGAAGAGCAGGCTGTACCAACAAAGAGAGATCGCTTTGAACTTCAAGTGAGAGCAAGTCTCCTTTCTCCAACCCATTGGAGTCAATCCAATCTTTTGGCAAGGACACAACAAGACTTGATTTTCCTAATGCCATTATTTTTCGGGTATCCATATAGTATCAATCATAGTAATATGAAGAAGTATATACGATTGCTGTAAAATATAGAACTATTTGCCTTTTTTCAATAATAGTCCCTTGGCCGCTTCAACACTATCAAGGGTATCAAGGTCCAAAAAGGAAACAAGCTCAGGATCAATCAATCTAAGCTTCTCGACAGACAAAATCGCAGTATCAGACATATTCTCAAGAACCTTCCTGATACGCATCTCCCCTAACCCCCTCAAAACCTCGGCATAATCCAAACAATTCGATACATGATAAACCGAAGGAATCGGCTCAATCCACCCATCAGATTTTACCAATAAGGAACCATTCAAGCCATAAGATACACAAAACAACATCTCAAGAACATCAGGAACCACAAAAGGCATATCACAGGCACATATGACAGCATACTCGCCTCTCGCCTCTCGTAACCCGGAGATCAATCCTATGAGTGGTGAATCCTCTTGATAACAATCAGGGATAACACGTACATCATCAGGGACAACCGCCCAATAAGGAGGAACATTCTTCTCAGAACCAACAACAACTATAATCTCATCAGTAACGCCCCGGAGAATATCAATCACCCAAGAAATCAAAGGCTTGCCATCTAACTCTACCAAACCCTTATCCTGCCCCAGTCGGGAAGACCTTCCCCCACTCAGAATAATCCCCGTTCTCCCATATCCATCCAAAGCAGACTCAGACGCCCCGAAATATTCTAACCTAGGGATACTTATGATTTTAGAGAAACATCAGATTCTTTGACCTGCACTAAATAACCGAGCCCATCTTTTTCAAGGGAAACTGGAGAGACAATAAGCTCGATACGCGCCTTATCAATCCGGGTTGACTCAATATAACCCATTTCACTCAGTTCCTTGAAATCAAGTAAGAGATCAAAATGAACTGAATCACTGGGAAGAAGCCTCGCATGAATCCTGGTATAAAATCTCGGCTCTTCAAATAGAAGGAATTTAACTGGGTTTGATATCAACCCAAAAATTTTCAAGAAGAGGGAATTACATCGTTCAATTTTTTTCTCTTTATCGAGTAAAGCGATACCGATCAATGAATGATTCAATATTCGGTCAAACTGATGCTGAGTATGCATTAAACCACGCTCCATCTCCCTTCTCTCAGTAATATCCTTCAAAAAATAAAACTGAGCAGGCTTACCGAAAAAATACATATTCTGGACCGCACCCTCCACTAGCTTCAATTGACCATCAGAAGCACTAAGGGTAAGTTCAAACGGAATCACCCGATTATCTGAAATAATACGCTGCAACGAGATCCAAGAAACCTCATCAGACTCAGTACCCAGCAGAAAATCAGTAAACCTTCGCCCCACCAACTCTTGCCGGTCCTCGACACCAAATAAAGCGATAGAGGCTAGATTAGAGTATTCGATTATCTCATCAATTGTAACAATAATCGCCTCAGGATTGGACTCGAAAACCACCTTATAGATTTCCTCAGCCCTATGCTTATCCACAGCATGCCTGACGCTATTAATCAAGACCTCATAATGACTGGGCTCTATCTCTTTACGGATATAATCATCGACCCCAGCCTGAAAAGCTAGCTGGGCAACTTCCTCACTTCCCTGACCAGTATAAAGAATGCATGGAATATCCTTCAAAGCCTTGACTCGCGTAACCAGCTCCACGCCATTCATTTCGGGCATCACATAATCTGAGATCATGCAATCAAACCCAGTTCCAACAACAAGCTTGACAGCCTCAAAGGGATCAACACAACTCACAATCTCTATGGATCCATCAAGCCTATCAATAAACAACTTCAACATATCGAGCTGAGTCTCATCATCGTCAACGTGAAGAACACGTAAATACAGGTTATCGTGTTCAAGAGAAGTGCTAGAAAGCTGGTTTCCATTAGGTCCATTATTAGTTATTTTTATCTCCGATTCCTCCTTTATTCACCCACACACCAAGGAAGTCAGGATACAAGCAATTGATAATTAAAGAATATAAAATGATTGCAATCGAGTCTAGGACAATCTTATCAGAAAATCAATGACCCATTTAACAATAGGGGCAAAAGGTCCAAAACTACCGCTCAAGCGTCTTAAATAATTATAATCCTGTCTTGTCAAAGCTCTCAAAAGCAACACTCCAACTAGATAAATGAAGACAGAGAGCATACCACCAGCAAATAACTCCACCCAAGGATTAACAGAAATAATTGTGACTACCTCATAAACGGTAAAACAGGATATAATAGAAATAACAAACATTTTCATAAGAAACCGCAGATTAATTTTAAACCCAAATACTCGACGAATGAATACCAAGTTAATACCTGTATTCACGATTCCTGTCACAAAATAGGTATATAGTAAACCTATAACACCATATTGTTGTATAGAGAAATAGCTCAAAGGTAATGCCACGATAAATTTAGCAGTTGTACTTTTTAAGTTTACATCGTTTCGGTTTTGACCATTTAAAAGAGAGCCATTTGCTACAGAACCTAATCCAATTAGGAGAAAAGTAAGCATGTAGATCCGGAGATAATATGCAGCGTATAGATAATTGGCGCGGAATAGAACTGCGATAATCTGATCCGCGAGGGCTATTATTGTGAAAATAATCGGGTAACCAAATAAAGTCGAGTACTTGACAGCGTTTCTATAAAGAAATTCGAGTTCATTTTGATTTTTTTTCTAGTTGTGAGAATAATGGAAAAATTGTGGTACTAATAGGAAGAGTGACGAAAGATAGTAATACGCTGAAATTTAATGCTACAGAATAATTCCCTATTTTCTCTTTGGTTTCCCAGACTCCTAGCAAGGCTGTATAAATTTGGGGCAAAATTCCTCCGAGCAAGGAGGATAAATAAAGCGGGAAACCGTATGTCAGAATCATTTTGACTGCGTCAAAATGTGAAATTGAACTTTCAATTGATTTCTGGTTTCGATAAATCGTAATAATAAAGAATAACCCAACTGCGCCACTCAAAAGGAGTGGAGAAATATGCCCAAGTATGGCACCGAGTGTCCCGAGACCAATATAAACTAAAACCGGTGAGACTACACTTTTTACAAATGAATAAATGATAGTAATAGAACTACGAAGTTCCATTCTTTCATAGCCAACAGTAATTCCTTGTGCAATATTTGAAAATGCTGTGCCAAGGATGCCGATGGATAGATATTTTATGTATATTTCTTGTCCTGGTTCATTGAAGATTTCATTTGCTATGAATCCGGATGAAAAATAGACAATAATGGTCAATAGAATTGAAACAAAAGCAGTGATTAAGAGACCAGACTCTATAAAGACTCTAAGATAGCCATCTTTTTCTTCATGTCGGAACTGGGCGAGATATTTAACCATAGCAGGCTGGACACCCAGATTCATTAACAGTACCGCGATGTGTACAACTGATTGAGCAATATTGAATGAGCCAAATTTAACCGGTCCCAGAAATCGGGCTACGAGCAGCATTCCAGTTGCAAGTATTAGGGTAGATGATAATTGCCCTACGAGTAGTATCAGGCTTCCTCGTGTGGAGGTTTTTACTAGGTCTTCGATATTTTTGTCCATAGTGACCGCCTGATTTGTAGTGTTATGTGTGTTTGTGGTGGTTAAATTGGTTGCTACTATGTTGGGGTTTTTCTTGTAGGTGAAATCAATTTATTTATGTCTAGGGTTACTCTCTATTGTTGAGGATAACCTAGGGGGAGAACTAATTTGAGCGGTCAATCATCAGAAGTAATTCATTGTCCAAACTGCAAGGAAGACGTACCAAAGACACTGTACTGTCTGAACTGCGGCTACCCACTTTACAAGCTTGAGCAGCAGAAAAAGGCAGAGGAACCTGTCGAGGAGCCTGTCGCTGAACCTGAGCCAGTGGAAGAGGTGGACATGAGTGTAGAGATAGAACAACCTGAGCCAGAAGAACCAATAATTGAGCCAGAGCCTGAACCGGAGCCAGAACCAGAGGAAGAAGAGCCCGAGGAGGAGCCCGAGCCAGTGGAGGAAGAACTAGCACCTGAACCAGAGCCAGAAGAGGAGCCTGAGGAAGAGCCAGTTCCTGAGCCCGAGATTGAGACCACGATTGAGGTGGAGGAGGAAGAGCCCGAGCCAGAAGAAGTGGTTGAAGAACCAGCACCTGAACCAGAGCCAGAAGAGGAGCCTGAGGAAGAGCCAATCAGTGAACCTGAATCGGTCGAGGAAGATGTAGCCCTTGAACCAGAACCAGAGATCATTGAAGAAGAGGAACAGGTGGAGGAACCTGTGCTGGAGCCAATTGCTGAACCCGAGGTAGAGAAAGATATCTTCACACCAGAGGAACGTGAAACATACATGATGGACGAGATAAAACTAGAATTCGCACCAGACCCCCTAACAAAAGAGGTAATGGAAAACCTCGCAAAGAATATTACACTAAAGATAAGATTAGTTCGATTACTCCGGGAGAACCGGGTTAAAGAAGAGACCTTCAAGAAGCTTTTCGATAGCTATGTTGATCAAGGTAGACTCTGGGTAGGTAGAAGGGATGAGATTATCAGGCGCTTCAAGGCGGATATTGAGCGTATGGAGGATGATCTTGTAAACGCTCGTAAAGCCTTCGAGTTGCTGGAGATACGCAAGAACATCGGTGACGCCAGCGAGGAAGAATACAAAGTAAAGGAACCCGCCTACAAGTGGGACATCGAGAACATGGATAAGGAGATCAAGAACACTAGAGGAGGCATACATTACGTGATAAACCTCAAGGGCTTGATTCCAGAGGAAGAGGTAGCCGAACTCAAGGCTATGGCTGACTCGAATTACAGCGAGCTTGATGATGTTGAAGGGGTCACCAGTGATACTATAGCACGTATGAAGGAGAGTCTCGCTGAGGCGCTAATCAGTATCGAAAACTAATTTTTTCTATTTTTCTTGTTCCCTAAAATAGTACCATAAAGAGAACAATAACAGGGTTACGCCGGGTACGCCGAAAGCCAGATAACCATATGGTTGTTGCCCGAGTATCGTCTGTATAAGTGTGTTTAATGGGGATAGGGCGAGGAAGACTATGGTTGTTATGAGTGCTGCTGAGGCTGTCAGTGTGATGGATAATGCTGTTTGTTTTAGGAAAACATCGTTGATGCTGCTCTCTTCTATTCCACGGTAGGCTAGTTCCTCGCTTGTTTTCCTGCTAAGGGATATGAAGTATAGAGATAGGTATCCGAGGAGGATTACTGCGCCCGATAGGTACACGATGGTTGGGCTCCTTGTGGGTTCCAGTATCTGGGGTTTCTGTATGAGGTTTAGCCAGTCTAGTTTGCTATAGCTCAGGGTTTCCGGGGTTATCAGAAGCAATTTTAGCTGGTAGATGTTGATGATGT
>CAZZFH010000009.1:0-17736 GCA_964653295.1 uncultured Candidatus Bathyarchaeia archaeon
CACGGTTGGTAGTCTATATAGGTATACGGATACCCCTATCGCTATGATGTAGAGTAAAGCGGTTAGGTATATGTTGTTGACGAAAAAGTATACAGAGAGCGTTATTGCGAGCCACATCATGACGATTGCTCTAATCTTGGTGTTTTTTGTAATTCCTTTTCCTTCATGATAATTCTGTATTGTGGGTCCGAGTGTCTCATTGGATACAACCCATTGGAAGAGTCTTTCTGAGCTTCGGAAGAAACACCATGCTGATAAGAGGATGAATGGAGTGGTTGGAATAATGGGTAGAAAAACACCTACTAGTCCTGCTGCTAACGAGATACTGCCTACGGTTAGATAGATCACTTTTTTCAGGGACCCTACAACTGTCTTTTTGTCTGCTTCCTGCATGCAAGCACTCCTTTAATCTGATTCTTTTATTCAAGCCACATGATGAGATATAAATTAAACCGAGAACGCAATAATAAATAGTTATTTCTGCAGATTTCGCAAAATAATTATTAATCTAATGAGAATTTGGGGTCAACCTTGACCAATTCGGTAGCGACTTCGACTATCAACTCGTGGATGCCCTCGATTTGCTTAATCTCTGACATCAACATGTTAAGATGTGTTATGTCTCTTGCATTGACCACGGATACCATATCATATTGTCCTGTGGTTCTGAAAAGATGTCTGAGTTCTTTGAATTTTGCTAGTTTTGGTGATATATCCTGAATTTTTTGAGGGTTAATCTTAATCATCATTATTGCTGTGATTGTTAGCCCAACCATTCTTGGGTTTATCAGTGCAATATAGTTGGTTATTATGCCCCTTTTTTCAAGTCTTTCAATTCTATATCTGACTGTGGATTCTGCTATACCCAGGTCTTGTCCTATTTGAGTGAAATTTAGTTTGCAGTTATTCTGAAGAACCTCTAATAGTTTTTTATCTATGTCATCCAGGTTTTGGTCGGGCATATTATCTCCTAACATATATCCGGAATTGGATTAAAAAAAGGTTCCACATTCTCAATTAAAACTAAGTTTAACAAATTGTAATTATTTACACAAATGGATATACTAATTGTAAATATATTGATGTGGAAAATTAACAAAATGACAATCAGTAGGATAGTGTTATATTCCTCTCTTGATTTTTTTATATTAGCGTCCAGATAAATCTTAGAAGCCGGGCGGGGGAAGAGTCAAATGAGTATAAGTAATTCAGTGAGCGACTACATGACCAAGGGGTATCTAGCTGTATCTCCATCGGATACTCTTGAGACCGTGGCGCAACGAATGGTTGAGACTGGAAACGATTACGCCATAGTATTGGATCGTGGTGAACTCTGTGGATTAGTTTCTGTTGATGAGGTCTTGCATGAAGTCATGTCGTCCGTTGTCTCAAAAATCTCTATACACAATATACCCATCGAGTTTAGGCAGATGTTGCTGTCAGAACTCATGAATAACCCAAAAACCATCAATTTCATGGAGTCTTGTGGTTTTAGTGGCAGCAATTTGGCTATTAGCCTAGGTGAGTCAAACACAGTTGAAGAGGCTATTCAACTTTTAGCAGGCAATGACCTTGAAAGTGTTCTTGTTCTGAATAACGAGGGTAAAGTTATGGGCATTCTGAAAAAAAGTGATTTGCTTAAGGCTATTACTGAGTTAGCGAATTAATTTATGAGGTAATACGTGAGTTTTATATCTTCATTATGAATAGTCTAACCACTGTCTTTGAGTATTTTAGTGAAGAAAATACCAGAGTTTCATGATACAGGCTTGGCTTTTTCCCAGTAAAAATGGAATACATCTCTACACCAGTCATGAAACTCTGGGTCAGTAGATGTAAACCCCCTGTAATCAAACAGGTTATTCTCCATGGGTAACGCCAAGATAGCCACTTCTTTCTCGTTCATGGCGATGAATATGTTCGCCTCTGAGCTATGTCTAACCTCGAATCTCCCGTGGAGTCTGGCTTCTCTCAGAACTATTCCTGGGCCGGGCCATTCTGGTGGGTATTGGAAGTCTTTGGTTTGCATCAGCTTGAGATTGACTTTTTTGGTTGTTGCTTCTTCGAGTTTGGGTAGGGACATCATGTTGTATCTGTCTGTGAGTCTCCAGATGTATTCGGTTGCTTCCTCGATTATACGATCGATGTTGGCGAATGAGACCATTACATCGTTTATCAGTCTTGATTCTCTTAGTTTGGTTAATTGGCACAGGTACTCTAAGGGTATATCGTCAGTCTTATGATCGATAAAGTACTCTTTGTATAGGGTTGCGAACATTATCCCTGATGCCTGATTCAGGATCAATTTACCGTATGATGTGAGCATATACTCTCCAGAGACATTCTTCACGATGAGCCCTGCTTCTGCCAACCTGTTTAGGTGTCTACTTGCCTCTTGGGTGGTGAGTGAGAGGTGTCGGGACATATTGGTGACGTTGTAGTTTTCTGTCATGAGTGCTTGTAGTATATTGAATCTGTCCTCGTTTGATAGCTCGAATAATATATCATGGAAATGTTCGATATTAGGCATGCCACGAAATCATAATTTTAAGATGTAAATAAGATATTGGAAAGGGGGGTGCTACTTCCAGTCCCCGAGGGCTTTCCTGATGTCAACGATCTTTCCAAGGTGATACGCGTTATGCTCGATTATCACAACGATCTCACGGAGATACGTGTACTCCTCAGAGCCGGGGATTATTGAGAGCAGATCAATTTTCTCATCCTTGACGAGTTCAACGGCTTTCTCAAGGTCGCTGAAAAAACCGTCAACTGATTTCTTCCACATGGCTTCTGTTGCCTCTACTCCGGGTTTTGGCCAGAAACCTTCAGGCCATGGAGGTGAATCCCATGTATCTTCAATGGCATAGTAGAGAAGGTCTTCTTGGGCGATCCTCATGTGCTCCAGTTCTTGATAGATTGTATGGAGGTGTTCACTGGTTTTCTTGTTGCGGTTCTCGGGTTTGATGCCTTCTAGTGCCTTCTTGTGGGGTACGAAGGCTTGTCCGCCTTTGAGTGATTTGGATAGTTGGTCTCTTAATGGCTGCATATCAGATTAGTTTTCATTTGAGGATATTAGTTTAGTGAAATGCCTCAGGAGAAATAGGCTAAGACTATAACAAGTCCTATTATAAACACAAATAACCCGCTGATCACCAGAAACGTGTTCTACTCAATGGCTTTCCTTGAATCCATTTTTCCCAGTGCCCCTTTGAGGCAAGTAGCTAATGGGAACAAGGAGACCAAGGTTAAGCTCCATCTGTTCACATAGGGTACAGACCCTGAGAGAAAATAGATGGTATTCAAGGCTAATAAAAGTAAACATATTCTCATCATGGTTTTGTAGCCATAACGGACTGCAAGGTTGTTGATATTATTTCGTTTATCTACTTCGAGGTCTGGTAGCTCTAGAAATACGCTCATTATGAACCCATATACCCCCATTGGTGCCAAGAAGGATACAAAACCCCGTGTAAGAAACCCAGTAACCACTATATATCCCGTGGCGGGAATAATGAATCCGGTTCCGAATGCGATTGTGGTCTCGCCTAATCCTTTTGCCTTGAGATGTACCGATGGATGGGAATAGCTCCAACCGAGAATGTTACCGATAACCGTAAGCAATAAGATCACCCAGTTGGCGTCATAGTTCAGGACCAGAAAAACCGCCAAGACCAAAGATAAGATACTGGATGTTATCGCGGCTCCATGTAACCATGGGGCTATCTCGGGTGTCTTGATGAGTACATTTTTGCTTCCAAAAGGCTTCCAGTTGGCTTGTTTATCCCTCTCAGCATCATACAGATCATTGCTGAAGTGTGTAGATAGGTCAATAAAAAAAAATAGTGAGATATCCAAGAATAACCGATACATAGTCGAGTTTAGGGTTTGAGGGAAAAAAGACTCCCAGTAGATACCCCAATGCACCACCCAGTACGATATGTGGTCTGATGACGCGAAGGAGCAAGCGAGCACGGTTCATAGATTAATCACATCTATTATCGGAAAGGATTTTAACTAATCGGGATGTCCACACAATATGCAATTGGAGCAGCTGAAAAATTATGTCGATTTGATGCGGCTTCATTTCTTTTTTGTCTGGCCACTGGTCTTCTGCTCTGGGCTTATACTCAGTTTCCAAAACTATGATGCTGTCTCAAACTGGGTAATATTGAAAGCGGCTTTAATCGCGCTATTCGGATTTGAGGCTGGATTTGTCTTGAATGACTACGTGGATAGAGACCTCGATAAACTGGATGTAGATGATCACCTAACAAAATACTGGAGACCATTCGGCATCAGACCCTTACCCATGCAAACCATCAGCCTAGCCAATGCGAGGGTCCTATTTTTATTACTCGCAGGAGCTGCATCAATCCTCATACTCTCACTGCCTTTCCCAAACTCAGCGTATGTCCTAGGGATAATGATATACAGCTACCTTGTTGAACGGTTTTACCAGATAAAAAAGAGGAATCAATCATACCCCTTGGCTCAACTAATAGGTAGAACAGATTTTGCGTTATTCCCTGTGGCAGGGTATCTGGTAAACGGGCGGTTTGACTCAACTATACTGCTCTATCTTTTGTTCTTCTACCCATACACACAGGCACATCTAGGATTGAATGATATAATCGATACACAAAATGACCACGCCCGCAGCCTCTCAACCATCCCTGTGCTGTATGGCGAGAAAAACACCAAACTCTGGATAAGCATATCAACCATAACCCACCTTTTGCTGCTCGCCTATTTCTTGTCAAAGGTCAATGGCGTTTATACCCTAGGCTTCTTGGTAGGGGCTGGGTTCTTGATGATCTCGAATATTCTAGTCTGGAAAGGCAATACCCCCAAGGAGTGGATACGGGCATTACCATTCTTCCACCTCTCACTACTATTCTACGCCCTATCCATCATACTACCTTATTTCCTAAACTAGGGGAGGGGGGGGATGGAAAAACCCAGACCCAATCAGCCCCATTTCAACGAACAAAGCCCCAGAACAACCCAGATCACTTCACAATATATGTAAAAAAGCGATAGGGTAACGGAAAAACAATGACGAAAAACGTGTCAGTAAGAAACGATGGTGGGCCGAGCAGGGATCGAACCTGCGACCCTCGCCACGTCAAGTAAGACTGGTAAATCTTATTTGAAAGATGATGTTGGGCTACACTATTAACCTCAAGTCTTTGTAGCGATAGAGACAAAGATGGGGTACACCCAGTACGCCATTCTTTATCCCTGTTTATCCTGTTTTTCATATCTGCGGCATCGATTACAGATCACATATTTTTATTGTATTGGATGTTATGGTATACCGTGAACTGTTTAACCTGTAGAAAGAGCATGAAGAAACTCGAAGGGGAAGGCCATACCGCCGTAATTAAAGATTCAAATGAGGGCAGTTATGAGTTTTCATATGTCCCATACCACTGTGATAACCCCGATTGCCCCGAGTTTATGCTGGAAAAAAGCCATGATATGAAGACAGGCAAACCTCGAACTCCCAGTACGATAAACGCGTTTAACTGCGGGGATATCGAAGAATACACTAAAGAGGAATAATTTCAATTAACCAGTTTACACATCTGTTTCCTTTTCACTCAACCTAAGAAAGTATAGGTTGTACCTGGTACACCGTTAATATAAGCCCGAAATCAACCCCGAATCTTTTTTTAGGTGATGAAAAGAAGATGGTGGGCCGAGCAGGGATCGAACCTGCGACCCTCGCCACGTCAAGGCGATGTCATACCACTAGACCACCGGCCCACGCGTTCAATAAGGGAAGCGAAGGATAGTTTAAAGTTTATCGGTCACTCTGCTTCACGAGACCCATCTTCTCCATGAACCCAAAATACTCAACCATATACTCCAGATTCGTGGAACCGCTCTCCAACTCAACCATCCTACTGATCTCAGCTATACTCAGAGAGCCATCAGTCCAGTACAGCGCCAAGGTCATGGGTCCACCATAAGTAACATTATGCTTCTTATTCAAACCCCTGAGCGCCTCCCTGTCCTCCTTACCAAGCTTTGCCACCCATGGTCTACTGGAGACAGGTCCACGGTAAAGCTTCTCAGGTACCTTCTCGGCACCTTCAGGTAGGGTCTTCTCCTCTGGCTCATAATCAGGAAGCTCAGTAATACCCTGCTTCTCAGCCAAGTCCTCCATAACCTTTACAGCGTGATCATATTCCTCATCCGCATAGGTCATCAGCTCACTGGTCAATGGTCCAATGGTTCCATCGATGTTGGGTGCGATTCGTTTGATACTGCGCATTGCCTCAGCAGCCACCTCTGTATCAAACTCCAGCTTCTCTCTGAGCCAGTCCCTGTGCTTATCCACCTCCCGTGGGTCCATCTCTGTAGTTGCAGCCTTGTCAAGGGTCTCCTGAACCGTCTTTATGATGCTGGTCTTCTCCCTGCTAATCACTTGACTGGCTATCCATGGACCCTCTACATCTCCGGCATTCGCGAGGAAATACGCATAGGTAGCAGCTATTGTGGCAACCTTTGCTAGGCTGTGTGGGCTTACCTTATCGATGGTGTCCGCACTGGTGTGGTAGAACTTATCTGGCCACTGAATCATCATGGGGCATGGTATCCCCACTGTAGGATCACTGTAGATGTAATGATCGCTACCAGAGCTAAACTCCTCTACGGTGTGCCTGAATGAGGCTGTCCTCGGCTCCGATCCAAAAGCCGCTATCTCTTTCTGGGCTTCCTCGAAAATAGCCTCGATCACGGCGTTCACATAACTGGGCAAACTATCAGAGGTCTTATGAATAGTTAGGACACTGCCTGTCTTATCCTGATCCTCGCCAACCATATCCAAGTTAAGGGCAGCAACAATCTTGGGGATATCCTCCTCACGTTCAACAAGATAACTATAGGTTCCACTCATCTCAGGGACCAGTGTGAAACGGATGGTTCTCTTCGGCTTGACCAGCTCCCCATCCTTGATTAGCTTGTTAATTGCTCTCGCGGCTTCTATCGCTGCTCCTGAGCCGCTGGCGTTATCATTGGCGCTTGGCTCAGGGTGGCATATGTGTCCAATTACTATTATTTCCTCATCGGTCTCACCGGGGATAGTAGCAACAGCGTTATCCAAGTAGCCATCATATAGTTCAGCATCAATCATCCCCTTCACCTTGACAGTCTTACCCTCTGCAAGCATCTTCCTGAGTTCTCTGCCTGTTCTAGGGGTCAGTACCCACCCGTATCCAAGGGTCTCTCCGGGGTTCCACCAGAAACTGGTATACTTCAACGCATCATCCAGCTCACCCTCAAGAAGATTGGGTGGACGAACAAACATACCATCAAAGATTAAACCAAGAGCCCCACGCTCAACAACAGCCAACTCAAGAACCCTGTGAACATCACCATTAGTCAAGACAAGCTTGCCCTCGACATCAACCCCATCATAGTCTTTTGCTTCCTCCCCCTTATTGGCTGGAGCTACAACCTGAGCCTCAATGATTCCTTCAGTCGATATGCTCCTCTGGATAACGTGGATCTTCTCCTCCATAAAACGCGCAATATACTTCTCAGAAGGCTCAACCAGTTTCAGCCAAGCATCATTACAACTCCACTCCTTGAAACGCAGACTGCTCCAATCATAATCCACGCCATTGGCAGGATAACTATGAAGCTCTGCATCTATCTCATAGCCCTTGAATGCCTGAACTGCATAGTTGCATGCGTCCCTGCTCCCCGGGCTTGCCTGGATCCTGTGGTGTTTAGCGATCTCAGCCACATGTCCCAGTGCGATACTACCGGAGACCTCCTTCTCCAGTTTCTTATATACATCTTTAAACATGGGATGGTAATCTGCTGACGAGAATTTATCGTTTTCACATGGGATCGTAACTGTGATAAAACTATATAGATAAAGGGGTATTATTCGGTGATTGTGATGCCCAAAATCCATTACCATCCCTGTTCCCGTGCATTGGGCGAGTACGATTACCCAACAGACACCATCATACTCCACATGGGGCTAAAAAAATACAGGAAAATACATGACGCCATTCTAAGCCATGAGCAGGAGCACGCCAAGATATTCAAGGAGCACAGCGGCTGGTTAAAACGACTGATATTGAACGTGAGACTGGATTATCACGCTCGTATCTCTGGAGTCACAAAGGTCCCCTTTGAGCTGTTGCGCGAGTTGACCCCCTCATCCTTCAACTACGACATATATCAGACCCTCTACATCATCGCCTACATCCCATTACTGATAGCTGAGGGCATCTACTATGCCGTAAAAGGACTCCTTGATCCAAGTTAGATCAAAGGAGTTCAGATTACTCCAGGATAAATTCTCCGAGTAAGGCTTTTATGTTATTAGATTGGTTAAAGAGAGTACTTGCCGCCGTAGCTCAGCCTGGGAGAGCGCCCGGCTGAAGACCGGGGTGTCGAGTGTTCAAATCACTCCGGCGGCACCATACTGATTATTTGATTTCAAATATTTTTCAAATATATCTCTAATCCATGTCAGCCATCCGTTTTAATTATTATATCAGCCCGGCATGGAGAAGACAGTAACATCAACAGGGATACTATGATCTCGGATCAACGCAGCGAATCTAGCAATGGCAATGTAGAGGTTCCAGCCCGAGGTCTAACTGTAGAGGAATCCTTCTTTTTAGAACTACTTCAGAAAAAAGAAAAACCAGTCATCAGCCTCAAATTTACGCAAAAAGGCGCAAAGGTCGGAACCCTAGAGCCCTTCTCAAACTATTATAATGAGGCAGAGATAATCCGACTACTGGAGAGCCTGGTATCAAAGAAAGCCCTCATCAAACAGGAAAGGGGGACCGTACTTTTATGCCCAAAATGCGGGGGACACGCAAACATGTCTATACTCGTCTGTCCAAGATGTGGCTCAACAAAGATAGGCCGTAACGAGGATTTGAACCATGTAGAATGTGAGTACTGGGGTCCGCGTGAGGAGTTTATTGATGGTGTTTTACTCAGGTGTCCAAGATGCGATGAGCTGCTGGATGAGCGGGCTATCGAGGGTACTTCCGGTTACTTCAGTGTAAGTGATCCTTATTTTGAGTGTCAAGACTGTGAGACTGCCGTTTCTAAGAATAATCTTACCATGGTCTGTATAAAGTGCAGTAACAAGTACACTACTGTTCAAGCCTCCTACCTGAACTCTGTTTCCTATACTCTAGCCCAAGGGGTTTCAGTAAAACCCCAATCAGAGCCCCCCAAGTCAATTCAACAGAGGATGAAGGCGAAATACAAATCAGAACCAGTCGTGGAGAAGGAACCTGCCCCCGAGGCCGAACCAGAACTCATTTCTGTCGAGGAGAAAACACAGGAAATACCAAAAGACATAGAGAAGGTCTTGGTGCGGGAACCAGAGATCGCGGAAAAAGTTGAGATCGTTCAAGAGTCTCCCGAAGAGCCAAAGAAAATTCAATTAAATGTACTTCCAGAGCCAGAGGTTATACCTGAGACTGAACCAGAGCCTGAGATCGAAATTAGGTTTGTACCCGAGCCGGAGCCAGTACGTGAAGAGCCTGTATCTGAAGAGAAAATCGAGACCGAGATAGAGCCTGAGCCCGTTCCTAAAAGGAAAAAGAGAAAGAAGAAGAAATCCATCTTACAGAACCCAATGAATCGATTATCTGATATGTTAAAGAAAAAACCAAAAAATAAGCCAGAGAAAAAGAAGAAATCCATCAAAAAGACCGTCATAACGAACAAAATTAAACCAAAACCAATGCCGAGGCCAGAACCTGAGATCGAGGAAGAGGAATACGAATCAATTGAACTTGAAGAAGAATATAGTCAAGAACCTGAGCCCGTAGAAGAAGAAGTTGATCCGGAGGAAGAATACGCGCCAGTTGAGGATGAATTCGAGTCAGAGGAAGAATATGAGCCAGAAACGATAGAGTATGAAGAAAAACCCGTGCCACAAAATAGATTCTATGAAAGGACCCCCAAGCCAATGGCGCCTGCAAAGCCTGAATCTTGTCAGATCCTAATGGTAGTCGAGAATGTTACTGTCTCTGAGTTTGTAATTGAGAGCCTTGAGCGGGTCAAGAAGCCTATCAATGTATTGCATATAGAGGATGGGCACATGGCTTTAAAGGAGCTTAAGCTCAAGTATGATGCCCTTATCCTTGATTTTGAGCTAAGATCTATTGAGAGCAAATTCATCTTATCTGAGATGGAAAAATGGGGTATAATGACCCCGATAATCGTATTGTCTGATGCGGATCCAAAGCTGGATAAATATATTCTCAATATCGAGGCGGTATTGAAGAAAAAACAGGGATCCATCAACAAGATAGGAGGTATACTCCGAAAGCTACTATAGTTGGAATTCTTGAGGAGCGTATTTTTCCTTTAAGAAAACCAAATAGAAAAATAATCAATATCTGGAATCCACAAAGCCTACTATCAATCATTAATCGTCTAGTCCATGAGTTGGATGGACTCGTTGTTCTATACGTTGCTGTACGCGTACGTAGCATTTGGCCTAGGATATTTCTCGAGAAAAATGAGCTTAAAGACTGACAATAGATATTCATAGATATAATTTATT
This sequence comes from uncultured Candidatus Bathyarchaeia archaeon, assembly GCA_964653295.1. Taxonomy (GTDB): domain Archaea; phylum Thermoproteota; class Bathyarchaeia; order TCS64; family TCS64; genus RBG-16-57-9. The sequence goes on from CAZZFH010000009.1 coordinate 10,568, forward strand.
AAAAAAATGGAAGGCTCAGTGATCCAATCGCCATGAATAACGGCATGAGGACATAGTACGCATAAGCGAACTTTCTCGCTTTAGTCATTGATTCATTGTCGAAGGCTTCTGGCATCTTTCTTAACTGATTCAAGAGCCCCACACTGAATAACGTAACAGTTATCGGCACAATCAGGTTAAACCCTAGATATTCGTAGAATAGCATTGTAGCTCCGAAGTATATTATCACGGCTATCATCATCATCATCTGAATCTTCTGCTTCCAACTCAATATCATGGCCATGGTCTTCATTCCAAACTCTTTATCCTCCTTGAGGTCGAATGAGTCAGCCATCCCAGGGAGATTTAGGAACACAAACACGTACTCTATTACTGCTACAAATACCATGGGCAATGTTATATTACCGGAAACAGCAAGACCACCGATGATTAGAGACCATGAAGGCGTAATTGAAGTAACCAGCGATTTCATGACGAACTGCTTTTTGAGTCGAATCTGCGGGAACGAGTACATAGTCAAAAGAACAAGGAATACTGAGCTCATACCAAACGCCAGCCAACTAATCAAATATGCAGTGAAGAGACCTAGAGCACCAAGAATGTAAATGAAGATCATCGCATGTGAAACAGGAACCCTGCCCATTGCAATGGGTCTTTCCTGTTTCCGCGGGTTAGCCGAAGCAGCATCCATATCTCTATCTATGACATCGTTGTACAGGTAGACGGCTAACGAAAGGAAGAGGCTAGTGGCTAGCGCTATTAAAGTTGGTCTAGCAGGCGGTAATCCCCGGCTAGCCATCACGCAGCCAATGGCTCCTGTCCAAGTAACAGCGAAAGTAATCTCGATTCTGGAAATAAACAGCATTATAATGCTATCTAGAAATGATTTAGATTTTTTAAATTCCAACACACACACACTCTTTTTGGAACTAGTTTAATATATAACTATAATCTATATTTAAAATCTATTAATATCAGATTAATGTATAAATCTAATTTATCGACAATACTTGTGTAATATTGATAAAGTTCAATGTTTTTAATAATTAAGTAAGATGAAAATATTTTTAATAATAGACTATATTATTTAATTAATGTTCATCTATATTAGCCATTATTCCATGAATTTGATCAGTAGTCATCAATTGTATCTTAGATGTGTCATCAATTGCCTTGATAATGTTTGAGACAGCCTTCTCGATTTTATCTATCTCAGAATTTTTTACGATATCATCGTATCTTAGTTTCGTCAACCTATTCTCTATCTCATCAAGGTTGATTTTAATCTCTTTATCAAGTTTTGAGACAATGGTAGAGTCCAATCTTTGACCCATATCCTGCATTAGTTTTTCTAGTCTTTGTGCGTATGTCTTTCTCTCTTTCTCTAAACGTTTTTTGTTGGTTATATCTTTGAGTATTAAATGTACACCATAGTTTTCTTCGTCGACTTCAATTAGGCACGTTTGAGCTTCGACCCATACAGATTCATCGGACCTGCTCCTGATCTGCAGCTCGAAAGGCTTCGTTTCTTTGACGTTTTTTATTTTTTTATTGAGAAGCGAGTTAAGTGCTGCGAGATTTCCATCCTCGATGTTAAACACTGTGTTTATGTCTTTACCGTGGGCATCGTTCCGGTTCAATTCAGATAGCCTCAACGCGGTATCGTTGATGGATAAAACCGACCCGGATGAATCAAGCTTTATGATGCCATAGGGTGCTTTTTCGAATACTAAATCGAGTTCCTTCTCCTTTTTTCTATAATTTGTAATGTCTTTAACAATGAGAAGAACCTCTTTACGTCCTTCAATCTCTATCAGCGATACATGTGCAAGGCCAATACCTGGATTTCCATCTTTCGTTTGCCATGTAAACTCGATTGTTGTAACACCCTCTCCTCTTAAAATCGAAGCAAAGTTGGTCAGGTGTCCAAGTAAATCCCTTTTACGTATCGTCTTTACGTTGGTAATATGCCTGCCAACTATTTCCTCTCTTGAGAAACCGGTTAACTCGAGAAAAGCCTTGTTGGCGAAAGTTACGAAACCCAGAGGATTAACGCTCGTTATTCCATCTGGTGAACTATCTACCAGAGTCTCGAAGCGCTTCTGACTAATCTTCTTCTCGTTTTCCAGCATCTTTTTCTCAGTGATGTCCCTGGCGAAGCAGAGAACCGCTTCTTTACCATTATAGGTTATTGGGCTTGTTGAGACCTCGATGTTAAGTTTTTTCTTGTCTTTACCCATTATTTCTAATTCGTGGAATCCAATTTCGAGGAAGCTTTGCTGATCGCCTTTACTATTTTCAACACTAAAAGGGTTGGTTCCATTGATCTTCGAGAAATTTTTGACCTCTAGCAGATTAAGAGTAGACTGGTTCGCGAACACCATCTGGCCCTCAATGAAGATACTTATCGCGTCTCTCGTCTGCTCAACCACGTTCTCGTAGAGGGTCTCGGCTTGTTTCTTTTCAACTACTTGCCTGATTCTCTTGGCTAGTACCTGGTAATGGCTCGGATCCATTTCTTTTCTAAGATAGTCATCGATCCCTATAGTGAATGCTGCCTCTGCGACTTCCTCGCTTCCTTGACCCGTATAAAGGATAATTGGGATGTTATAGTTCTCACGTACCTTTTTTGATAGTTCAATGCCATTCATCTCGGGCATCTGGAAATCGGTCACCAAGCAATCATAGTTTTTCTCTTTTAGTTCTTTGAAAACTTCGTCTGGTGTCGCTACACAGTTTACTTGTAGAACAGGATCTATCTGGTTTAGGAAGAATTTTATGAATTCATACTGGTTTGGATCGTCATCAACATGAAGAACCCTAATTAGCTCTATGCTGTTGCTGATGACCTTTGGTAGCAAATCTATTCGATGAGTCTGTCTTTTAGTTATTATAAAGGAATTAAGGACTCATGCTATAGTTCATAAATATATAATAGATGAGGTTAGTTGCCCGATGTGCCGAGGAACTCGGATACGTCTATGATTAATCCGCTCTCGTCTTTGGTGTATACTGCTGGTAGTTTGCCATCCCACTGGGTCAACCACAGGTATTGGGCATATTCATCGGTCATCTGAGAGGTGATAATCTGAATAGCTTTAGCCGTAGCGTTTGCCTCAGTAATCTGAGCAAAAGCATCTCCCTCAGCTCTTCTCATAGTGGCGTTTTTTGCCGCCTCTGCTTGGATGATCTGTTGCTGCGCCTCGTATCTGATCATCTCCAGCTCATTTTTAGACACCAGTGCCTGCTGCTCAGCGGTAACCTTTGCGTCAATCGCAGCTGCGAAGCTGGGGCTAAACTGGAAATCCGTTAAGCTGACTGCGATAACCTGTATGTTGAATATGGATAAACGCTCGTCGAGAATGGTATCAAAGGTCTGCTTTACCTCAGCCCTCTTGGTAATCAGTTCTTCTGCCCTGAAGAGAGCTGTTGTTGCTTTGAGGCTCTCCTCAATGTTTGGCTTAATGACCCTATCAACATAATCCTGCCTAAGGTCCCTGTATACCTCATTAACATATATTGGATCGAGTTTGTAGTTCACAGCCACAGTAGTGGATACTTCCTGAAGGTCCTTAGTAGCTGTCGCCTCTATTGACTCTGCTTTCTGAATCTGAACATTCATAAAGACAACTGACTGGCTGAAAGGCACCTTGAAGTTAAGACCCTCCGTGAATACAGTGTCCTCTACTTTGCCCCATGTTAGGAGCACGCCCCTGTAGCCTGATGGTACTCTTACTGTTGCTGTTGTTACTATGGCTAGGGCTGCTATGGCGATGATTAATAACACGATTAGTGTTCCTGTTAATCGTCTCACATTTTTGGGTACGTCTGGGATATCGTATCTTCGTCCTCCGAAATCAAAATCACTCATATCTTTTCACTGAATCAAAAGGATGCGGGTTCTTAAACCCAACGAATTAGAGTTCTTTGGATAATGTCTCCAGTACCACTCCGAGAGCCTCAATGATGATTCCAAGGCTCATGGATGAGGTCTTTTTCTCCATCACCTGCTCGGGTAAGCTGGGCACGTGTATGAATCCACCGGGGATTTCTAATTTGTTCCCTGAGAGATAATGCATGAGTTCATAGAAGATATGGTTGCACCCGAATGTGCCAGCGCTGTTACTGATTACACTTGGTATCTTTGCCTCAGTCAATGCGGCTAATAGTTTACGTAATGGCGATGTTGAGAAGTAAGCCGCTGGTCCTTCCTGTTCGATGGGTCTGTCCACTGGCTGGGTACCGCAATTATACGCGATTCTTGCATCTGCAACATTTATGGCGACTCTCTCCAAGTTTATGGTGCTGGCTCCAGATTGTCCTGTACAGATTATAGCTGACGGGTTGAATTCCTCGATGGCCTTGATGAGGGACGGCTTGACCTCATCATACCTTAACGGGATCTCTGCCACCTTGATCCTGACACCATTAATTATTTTGCCATCGTATGGTTTGCATGCTTCTATGCTTGGGTTAATGTGGCTGCCGCCAAATGGCTCGAAGCCTGTGAGTAGGATTGTTTTCATGGCTCATACTTGGAGGTTTGATGGAAAAAGCCTTTCCAACGGTCATCAGTGTATTATGTATGAGTGTCTCCGTTGAGCCTTGGGGCAGGGCTCCTTCTGGTGAGTCTGTTGATCTATTTACTTTATGTAATGAGATCGTTGTCAAGGTATCCAATTATGGTGGGACCATTACATCTATTCAGTCTCCAGATCGTCTTGGGGTATTGGATGATGTGGTTCTAGGGTTTGATGCTATTTATGGTTATCTGATTTCTCCGTTTTATCATGGGGCAACCATTGGGCGATACGCCAACAGGATTAGTGGAGGGAAGATCGCCATTGATGGAAGGCAGTATTTTCTTCCATTGAATGATGGGGTAAACCATCTTCACGGGGGGGTCAAGGGCTTTGATAAACGGGTCTGGGCTCCAGAGATAATCAATGAAGCTCTCCAACTAAAATATCATAGCCCTAATGGGGAAGAGGGATACCCGGGCAACCTAAGGGCTAGTGTTACTTTCAGAGTTATCGCTGATAGGCTTGAGATTGATTATCAGGCAGTAACCAATAAGCCCACGGTGGTTAACCTGACGAATCACGCCTACTTCAATCTCGGAGGCTCAGAGAATATTCTTGGTCATAGACTCTGGTTGGATGCTGATTGCTATTCACCTGTGGATGAGAACCTGATCCCAGTTGGTGTTCATCAGAGCGTAGCTGGGACACCATTTGACTTCACCGAAGCCACCGTGATTGATGAGATAATAAACGATGAGCATATCCAGTTGAGGCGTGGTAATGGATATGACCATAACTTTGTATTGAATCAGGTGCGAAACCCCCAGATCAGTGTCTTTGATCCCGTTTCGGGGCGTGTTCTTGAGATATCCACTACTATGCCCGGTGTACAGTTCTATACTGGTAACTTCCTTGATGGACGCGATGTGGGGCGAGGTGGTCCAATGGGGTTCCGTTCCGGGTTGTGTCTAGAGACTCAATACTTCCCAGATTCCCCCAATAAGCCAACTTATCCATCGACATTGCTGCATCCGGGGGAAAAATATATCGAGAAAACAGTCTATAGGTTTACGGTGGCTAATTGATGATGAATAAGGAAGAAGCCTTACAGAGAGCCATGGATTATGTTAGTGATGGGTTTCTCTGCGTAGAAGCGGTGTTGAAGACTCTCGCCGATGTAAAGGGAGTGGATTCTGAGTATATTCCCGGTATTGCCTCTGGGATGGCTGCTGGTGTTGCTCGTACAAGTCAGATATGTGGCGCTGTTACTGAGGCTATTTTGGGGCTTGGGCTCTGATTTGGACGTAGCGAGCCTGTTGTTGGTGATCGTCGGATATACTGGTATAGCAGGTTGTTTATTGAAAGGTGGAATGAAATCCATCCGAATACAAATTGCACTGGGCTACTTGGTATTGACCTAGACGACCCAGAGGGCTATTCCAAGTTTAACGAAGAGAATATGTGGATAAATAAGTGTCAACTGTACATCAGGGAAGCCGTAAGCCTAGCCATTGATATACTCGTTGAAGAGGGCGCCTACTCCGTAGGAGCATAATAGCAGCGCTTCGGTGAATGGACCTTTCCATCCTTCTTTAACGCGTTGATAGCCTTGGATACATCCTTACTATCGATGCCCAGTTCCTTCGCTACATCCCCGGGTCGTACTGGCTTGCCTGCTTTTTTCATGGCTTTTAATACTTTTTCTGCGTTCTCGCTCATATTATCACTCCCTTTTGTGAGCGTATTGAATCATTATATAGGTTTCTAGCAGTTTTGATCCCAAAAAAAGAATGAATCACCCATACTTTGTATTAGTTTACTATCTTAGGGATTTTTAACTAAACCCATCCTTACTATAACCCATGTCTATCCAAATCAGAACCGGGTTCAAACCAGGCGACCTCGGATACATCACATATCTCCACGGCAAGATATATGCAGAAGAATACGGTTTTGATACAAGCTTCGACCCATATGTAGCCAGACCCCTAAGTGATTTCTCGTTATCCGAGAACCAAAGACAGAGGATATGGGTAGTAGAGCAGGAAGATGAGATAATTGGATGCACAGCCATCGTTGATGCAGGGGATAATTTAGCCCAGCTAAGATGGCTCCTGCTAACAAAAGAAGCACGGGGAAAAGGGATAGGCAAGAAGCTGGTTGAGCATGCCCTTGATTTCTCCCGCAGGCAGGGTTTTGAGGGTGTATTCCTCTGGACTGTTGATCTTCTAGTGGAGGCAGCTGGTCTCTATAAGAAGAATGGCTTTGAAATAACCGCGGAGAAGAGACACACATTATGGGGTCTGTGGCTTGTCGAGCAACGCTATGACTTAAAGCTATAAAACCCTGACCCAATTATTCTCTTATGCTTAATCGAATAGGGTTGATCACCCTCATCACAGGCAATCTAGATGAAATGAAGAACTTCTACAGGGATGTCCTGGGGTTCAAGTGTATTGAGGAGCTCGATGGATACGCTGAGTTTGAGAGCCCCGGTGTGAGGTTCGCTATTACAACAGATGCCGTCATGTTTAAGGCGACAAGGCATCCGAGTTTCAGGGCGAAGAAACTTGGGCAGAGGGTGGAGTTGGCTTTTCCATTGCCTAGCCCTGATGCTGTAGGAGCTGCATATGACATGGTTGTCTC
>CAZZFH010000010.1:0-16318 GCA_964653295.1 uncultured Candidatus Bathyarchaeia archaeon
TCCCCTTGGCAGACCCGGTCGTATACCCTTCGCTCGGAAGTTGTCAACTTGGCTTCGGACAACTTTTTACACCTACATATTATTGGTCAGTGAAGGGTAAAAGAATACTGGTTAGCCCTTGAGGTAGCCTTCTAGATATTGTATCATGGGTTTACCCAGTGCATCCTCTATGGGCTCATAGGAATCTGCGTACTTATTCCCATCCCCCACAGGTATCTTCTCCTTGGAGACATTAACTAGGTAGATAGTCTGGCCTTTTTCAAGGGCGGCGCTGGTAACTGGCTCTCCTTTCTCGTTGAAAGTAGTCATCAAGTCTGGGAACGTAGCCAGTCTCTTCCCTTCTTTATCAAGGGTCATGTACTCGTTCACGTAGGTGAGTTCCCATTCCTCGTTTCCTTCTCTGAGTATCATGAAGCCTACATCGAATCCGCCCCTCGCCTCGATGGTCTTTTCAATTATCTCCGCCTTGCAGATCAAATCCCCCTCAAGGAAATCAATAGCAGCCTCCACTCGCTTATCCGGGTCTTCCCCCACCTCCAGATACTTGTACCCGAGGTTGATAGCCATCTTGATCGCCCCAGGAGCCCCATGCTCAAGCGTATAACTGACAGGCACAGGGTCCCGAGCCATCGCGATTAATGCCTTCATATATCCTGCTTGTGCCCTTATGGCTGCTCCTGTGGTTTGAAGAGAGCCCCAGCTAATAACCTCACTACCCTCAGTCACACCCGCCTTTACACTATGATATTTGGTCTTGTGGAGTCCCATGCTTCCCATCAATGCAGTAGGATGAGCCCGGCCATCCCCAGGAGTATCCACGACAGGTAGACCCATTGCAGCAGCGATTATCCACCCACCGAAGCTATTATGACCACCATTCTCAGCGGCAATAACCCCGTTGAACTCTGCTCCGGCATCCAGTAGAAGCTGAGCTGAACGAATGAAATGCATAGGCTTGGTATCCCCGGGCTGGGTCGGTGCACCCAAGGCTGCGCTTGTGATCACTTTCCATTCTGGATCAGCCTCCTCTGGGCTCCATAACTCAATCTTCCCTATCTCAAGGGCTAGGTTTCCTTCTCTAAGCCCCATCTCGGGCCATCCTCCTCCACCACCCCCGAGTATAGTGCCTCCTATTGCGAGGGCTGCAGCATCTTCTTTAGTGATTATCTTTGGCATGTCTAAGAGTAACGTGTACAGAGATTAGAGAATTTTGATAATAAAAAAGGGGATTAATACCAGGGAAGCTTGCCATCCTTGTCAAGCTTGAGATAGGTATCCCAGTCCTCGGTGATGTGACCCTGAATAATCTCTAGAAGCTCATCATCTACGTGGCGGAACCTTCTCTGAGGCTCCAAATACTCCTTCACCGGTCTCAATTCACGTGGCTTCACGTTCAGCTTAAATTCTCCGTGATCGATCTCAGCGACAGGCCAAGCACCAGTTTGGACAGCGAGCCTTCCTATCTCAACGGTTTTAGATGGGTCGAAGTACCATCCAGTGGTACATGGTTGATGTACTTGAATGTACGCCAAGCCCTCGCCGTTTCTTGTGATCTCGGCTGCCTTTTTGATCTTCCGCTTTAAGTCTGGAATATAGGCTAGACTTGCAGATGCGATGTAGGGTATCCTGTGCGCAGCCATGATCATCAGCATGTTCTTGCGGCGCTCTGGTTTTCCCTTCCATTCTGAGCCAACCGGAGTAGTGCTCGTTGCCGCGTATTCTGGTGTGCTCCCACTCCTCTGGATTCCTGTATTCATGTATGCCTCGTTGTCGTAGCAAAGCCATATAATGGATTCTCCTCGTTCAGCGGCTCCGCTGATACTCTGGAGACCGATATCGTATGTTCCACCATCCCCAGCGTAACTAGTAACATAGACCTTGTCAGCCTTACCCTTGGCTTTGAACGCCCTGTAAACACCAGTCTCATAGGCAGCTGCCGCAGCAAAGTTAGCAAGCAACCAAGGAACCTTAACCACTCCACCATAGTTAACGCCACTGCAGTTAGGGGGGTTAATAACCACAGTATCCTCACCAAGCGTATTCAGCAAGGTCCTTACAATGATACTTGCACCGCATCCAGCGCAGCCATCGCTACCAGGATGCATACAGCTCTCGTTCACCACCTCGATTGAGGGTGCTACTCCTGGGAACTCGTGTGCTACGAACTCGACCTCTTGATCTAGTCGCTTACCCTTGTTCTTTATGACCTTCTTTCCCATCACGTACAAGTCGTCGATTGGTATGTCCTCGCCTCCCAGTCCAGTTACAAAGTTTTGGACCGGGACTCTGATACCAGTATTGTAGAGTGTAGATTTCACATCCTGGAAAGCCATCCCGCCCCCAGTGCCATGCATTACTACCCTGTCCACGACCCCAATACTGTCAACCTGTTCAGCCAACTCGATAAGCTCCTCGTTGGGGAAGGGCCTCATGTATCTGAGTTTGAGCAACCCAATCTTCTCGCCCTCCTTCCTTAGCTTATCTACGGCTCTTCGGGCTGCTGTGGTCATGCTTCCCATGGTTACCATGATGCTATCGGCATCATCGCACCTGTACTTCTCGACCAATCCCCCATAACTACGCCCAAAGGTCTCTCCAAAACTCTTGTCAACCTCAGCAATAACCTTCTTAGCATCATTGAGGATCCCCTCATACTCTTTCCTCATGGGCGTATGGAGCTGTGGGGGGATCATGGAGCTTGGCCAAGCCTTGCTAAGAGTAGGGTCTAGCGGATAGGGTGCCTTGTACTTGGGTAGCCATGCGTCTACCTCATCTTGTTCTGGGAGGTAGACACGTTCCTGACTGTAGCTGAGATAGAAACCATCCAAGCTAATCATCGTTGGTAATAGTACCCTGTAGTCTTCTGCGACCTTGAAGTTCATCAAGGTCATATCAAGGCATTCTTGATTGGTCTCAACAAAGTTTACCAGCCACCCAAGGTTCATCTCAGGCATTATGTCACTGTAGTCTGGTCCAAGGCTCCAATACCATCCTAGAGTCCTGTTAGCCACAGCCATGACAATAGGCGTTCTATAGTTGACTGCCTGTGCCACCACCTCATGCATGTAGGCGAGTCCTTGGCTGCAGGTTGCAGTGAATGTTCGAGCCCCTGCTAAAGATGCACCCACTGCGACAGCCATGCAACTGTGCTCTCCCTCTGTGTGAACATATTCTGCGTCTAGTTCGCCATTTGCTACGAAATCGCTGAGGTATTCAATAATTGTCGTTTGGGGTGTTATTGGGAAAGCTGGTACGACCTCTGTTCGTGCTAGGCGTACGCCGTGTGCTATTGCCTTGTTTCCTGGCATTACATCAAAATCTTGAGCCATTAGAGCTCATCCTCCTTCATCATAGTAATGGCGTCTTGTGGGCATTCATTGGCGCAGATACCGCATCCTTTGCAGAAACGGTAATCGATCTCTGGCTTCTTGTCTTCTCTTCTGCTTACTGCCGCCTCTGGGCAATAACTGATGCATAATCCACATGCTATGCATTTCTCGTGGTCAATTATCGGCTTGTAGACACGCCAGTTGGCGACATATTTTCCACCTTTGGTACTGATATCGTTCAATGCGAATGCGCGTAGTTTTGATCTATCTTGGCTCATTCATATTCCTCCACGTAATTCTTCACAACAGCCTGATCGTATCCAGCTTGGGCAGCCTTCTTGTTTGGTGCCGCTAATCGTTCCGGGAACCGTTTATCGATGGCCTTGAATATGTTCTCCATCTTCAGAAGCCCAGTTGTCTTCGCGAATGCTCCCAGCATAACGGTGTTTGGGATGGGTCTATTTATTGTCTCAACCGCTATCTCTGTGGCGTTTATTACGCCGACTGTTCGAAGGTTTTTCTTGAAAATTTCCTTGGTTTCATCAGGGGTTTTATGGGTATTCCAGATTACTACGCCCTTATCCTTGAGTCCCTGTGTGATATCCATCTGCTCGGGCATCAATGGGTCCAGAACGAGTAAGTACTCTGGATAATAGATCATTGATCGTGTTGCCTCTTTCTCTTCACCTATCTGAGCGAATGCAAGCACCGGTGCGCCTCTCCTAGCGCTCCCATACATTGGGAACGCGCGGCAAAACTTGTCCTCATAGCTTGCCGCTATGGCTATTAGTTCACCACAGGCGACTACTCCTTGACCGCCCATGCCGTGAAGCCTGATTTCATCTACCAATATTTATTCCTCAAAACACGATGTCGTTTCGATGTGTGCAGTATCCTTTCTCCACTTCATCACGACTCTATAAAAATAAAATTATTCCAGTAATAACCCTTACTATATGTTTTGGTAACAATAAATATTATAATTACTATCCTTTTTCCGATTGTTTCCATTTTCAAAGCCCTAAGCCGAAAATAGATATATCATTACGTCGTTTCTCTCTGTGACAATATATGGATACTGAGAAATTCTACTCAAGCCTAGGCGCATCATATCAGCCGGGAGTACTCACAACTGTGGTACTAGCAGCTGAAGAGTTGAAACGCCAAGGCAAGAAGATCATTGGACTAACAGGTGGCATGTATGATGAGGAGAGCTTCCCATGGAGAGAAGTTAAGGAGATCCTCGCTGATGCCACTGAGGCTGACTGGAGGGTAATGCTCCAATACGGTGGTACAAGGGGATACCAGCCACTCAGGGAAGAACTCAGCAAATGGATGAAAGGACATGGAATCACTGTTGATCCCTACACAGAGTTGATGGTTACTACGGGAAGCCAAGAGGCGCTGGACCTTGCAGCACGTATTTTCCTTGATCCCGGGGATGTCATCATCGTTGGCTCACCAACTTATCTCTCGGCGTTAACAGCGTTCAAGACCGCTGAGCCTGATATTAGAGAGGCGAAGCTGGACAAGGATGGTATGATACCAGAAGCCCTTGAGGAGACCGTGAAGCAGGTAGTCTCAGAGAGCAAGCAGGTAAAGTTCGTCTATATTATACCCAGCTTCCAGAACCCCATGAGCAGCATGATGACCATGGAGCGCCGTAAAAAGATCATAGCGTTGGCCAAGAAGTATGATTTCCTTATACTTGAGGACAATCCATATGGCTATATCAGCTTTGAGGGACCTATGCCTACGCCACTCAAGGGGCTGGACGATGAAGGCAGAGTCATGTATACCAGTACCTTTAGCAAGATTGTGAGTCCCGGCATGAGGATCGGGTGGCTCTGTGCTCACAAGGAGTTCATCATGAAGATGGCTGAGGCAAAGGGCAGCACCATTATCAGTAATGCATTAATCAGTCAATACGTGGCCGCCAAGCTCTTCCAACGAGGAGATGTTGACAAACAGATCGAGAAGATGAAGAAGGTCTACGTCAAGAAACGGGATGTAATGCTGGAAGCCATGGACACCTATTTCCCCAAAGAGGCCAAGTGGAACAGCCCCAAGGGCGGGTTATTCCTATGGGTCGAGTTACCAGAGAAGATCAACGCTACCGAGTTATTGATGGAGGCTGTGAAGCGTGGTGTAGCGTATATCCCGGGAAATAATTTCTATACTACGGAGACGCATAACCATATCCGGCTCAACTACAGCCATCCGAGTATAGATGATATCGTCGAGGGCATAAAGATACTTGGCGAGCTCCTCAAGGAGCAAATATAGCCAATCTATACCTATTCTCTATCTTTCTTCTATATATTCCAAATCTTGGTTATTGGATAATAATCTTATAATAAGAATTCTTCAAGTCTTTTCCTGACATTGAGTCCACGTAGATCAAGTTTCCAGATTGCCATAGATGTCTTGACGGTCATAGGTGAGGGAGAACGAAGGCCCACAAGAATCATGTATGCATCAAATCTAAGCTGGAACTCGTTAAAGAGTACGATTAATCTCCTTGTTAACAAGGGGTACGTAGATGAGAATAATGTCTCGGAACGCAATAAAAAATACTCCATCACCGCCAAAGGGCGAGAAGTCCTTGGTTACTATGACCGTCTAGAATCTTTGGTCCAAGTTACCACGGACTAAAACATGGGTTTTAGTTCATTTATTTTATTTCCATTCTCAGGAAGCACCATTTACCTGGTCTCAAATAATCATATGTTGTGGATATTATCTAGTAGAACGTGAGATTCGGGTATCTGGCCACTCCAGAGTTTATCCCTGAGACCTGATCATGCTCAATATTTCTCTCTGAGTTTGGCAAATCCTATAACCTTCAACTGACATCAAATAATTGGCTCTCAGAGGTGGATGAATGCAGTTCAGCGAGAAAGAGTTAGCATTCCTACGTGTAATATGTAGCTCCGAGCATAAACATATCAGCCAAGATGTAGTCCAAAATAGGCTCGTCGAAGCCGCGCTAATCACCCCCGACGAGTTTAAAGCTATTAAAAAGAAGCTTCTCTACTCAGGTGTCATAGGCATCGTATATGGGAACATCACCCTTGAAAAGAATGAGGTATCAGAGCTTTTCAAAGAATAAGCGAATCAAGGGACCAGGGTTAGATCTTCCTTGAGTGTATTTAGAACCACATGAGTTTTAGTTCTTACAACATTCGGCATCTTCAGCATGGTCTTTGTGAAGTCACTCAAGTCTTGTCTGGTTCTAAACTTAGCTATAATCAATATATCTGAGTCCCCCGTCACATTGTATACGCTTACAGCGTTCCTGATCTTGGCTATCTCGTTCCCCACCTCGATCATCATCCCCTCAGATACAATGATCTCGGTAATCGCAGTAAGCTCATATCCCAGCTTCTCATAGTCCAGTTGAGTGGTGTATTTTTTTATAACCTCTTTCTCTTCCAGATCTTTGATTCTATTGGCGACTGTGCCACTGGATATTCCTATTTTTCTGGCTACTTCCCTGAAGCTCTGTCTGCTGTCTTTGAGGTATTCTTCTAGTACTTTTTGTGACGTTTCATCGACCATGGGCTATCTTTTTTCATTTGCGCATGGGTGGATATAAGTTGATTGTCAAGTGTCTAAAAAAGGATAATTTTTGGGTATAAATGTTGGAAAAATGTTTAGTATTCCACTGGGATGGTCTTCATCAATTCGAAGAGCCTAAGGAATGCCTTGCTGTACCTGATGATGGCGCTCATGTTGCCCTTGAAGGGTAGCTGCCTCGTCATCAAAGCGCTCTGGGCATCCATCTCGCCCTTGTTGAGCTTTGTCCAGACCTCATAGGGTCCAGCGAGGGTGTAATCTGTCTTCTCTTCAGCTACGAGTTCCCTTACCTCAACGACCTCTCCATCATCGAATTTCATGTAGATCTTTGGTAGCTCAGGCTTGTCTGTAACACCATAGGTGAATGATGCTGTGAATCCTTTTGTCTTGATCCTGAACTCTTCGTCACTATTTGCGATTTCATTGACTTTTTTCCAGTAATCTAGTCCTAGATATTGAACCATAGTATACACCTAGTTGCTGGAAAAGTATCCTATTTAGAATAAAACACTTACTGATCTATATGCGGAGACGGTATTTACTTTATCATATATTGGAAATATGAGTGCGTAGTAACGCAGTATATCCAATCAGGTGGTATGGAGCCTTCCCATGACCCAGCCTGACTCTTCGAGCCTCTTGACAGTCTCTGGGAAGAGTGTTAGGTCTCTGTGGGGGAACTGGAGTGCATCAATGTATGCTTGATTATATTCTGGGAGGGTTGCGAGTTCGATATATTCCACCTTCTCGCGTATTCTCTGGGTCGATATCCTAGCTTTTCTGGAAAGCAGTGCCATTCTTGCCCCGGTTCCAGCGGCGTTTCCCACTTGTTGGATGTCGAGTAGCTTGAATTCGGGTATCATGCCGATGTTGAGGGCGCTCTCCCTGTTGATGTATGTGCCGAAGGCTCCGGCTATGTAGATTCGTTCAACTTGGCTGGGATCTAAGCCTAAATGGTTCATGGCGATTTGTGAGCCTGAGAATATGGCTGCTTTTCCTTTCTGAAGCTCCCTGATATCCTTCTGTGTAATTGATATATCCACGTCTAATCCGGTTTCTTTTTTCCATGCTATCACGTATTCATTGATCCCAGATTTTCTCCTTATTCTCGGATGATCCCGCTCAATTAATCTGCCTGAGCTATCCATTATCCCTGCCTTGAGCATCTCAGAGAGAAGATCAATAAGCCCTGAGCCACAAATACCAAGGGGCACGGTGTCATCAATTACCTTGATTTTTGGCTCAAGAGTCTCCTTCTCTATCCAGACCCCCTCTATGGCTCCTGAGGCCGCCCTCATCCCGTTTCCGATGTGAGCTCCTTCAAAGGCTGGGCCACTGGCGCATGAACATGCTACCATCTTGTCCTTGTCACCGACAACGATCTCTGTGTTTGTACCTATATCCATCAAGAAGCTCTTCTGCTCAGCCTTGTAGATACCAGTTGCTAACGTGGCGGCTACACAGTCTGCTCCTACGAAGCCAGCGATTAGTGGGAGCACATGAACATGAGCAAACGGCCCTAGGTCCAGTGCCTCTGGTGGTAAATCCCTGTGTCCAAGATTTTCTGGCATGAATGGGTTTCTAGATAATGGCTCAGGGTTAATGCCCAATAAAAAGTGCTGCATGGCAGTATTCCCAACCAGAACAATATCATAGACATCCTCGATGCTCTGGTCTGCTTTTCTGCAGGCTTCTTGTATTAGTTGTTTTATGCTTTCTACTATTGTATTGTGCAGTATCCTGTTGTTTTCCTCTGTCTGAATGGCTGCTGCGATCCTGCTGATTATATCTTCACCGTAGGGTATCTGGGGGTTCATGGCTGATGCGATGGAGAGCAAATCCCCTGTTTCTAGGTCCATCAGGTATCCCGCTAGCTTGGTTGAGCCAATATCCGCTGCGAACCCAAGAATCCTCGCCCCAGATGAATCAACCCTCCTGACTACCCTATCATCATAGAGAATCTCCACTCTATCTCCAGTAACCCTTTTGGAGACAAAAGGAGAGACCTCGACACCTGTCTCCAGTCCCTCTGTTTGGAGTCTCTGGGTTCCTGTCCTGCTCTCTTTGGGAACAGAGACAACCAGGTCAGTTATTATCTTGTATCTGCAGGCAAGCCGGAACCCCTTTCTTAGGTTTTCCTCGTCTATGAATCTTTTATCGGTCTCGCCGGGGGTCTCTATGGTTCCCCCGTTTATCTTTACTATGCATTTTCCGCATGCCCCTGCTCCGCCGCAGATGGAGTTTATATCAACTCCAAGAGAAATAGCGGCCTCAAGTAGACTTGTTTCCATGGCGAAGTTTCCTCTCTTCCCCTCTGGGTGAAAGACCACCTTGAAGCTACGCTGCATAATGGGTAGTGTGTATTTGATACTTAACACGTTATCGAAACCATAATACAGACGTAGGATTATCCTAGATGGGGTTAGATGTTCGATTACTCGGTCAAGCAGAAAACATACGAGATACATGGCGTCAAGATAGGCGGTGAACCTGGCGAGGTTCCTACCGTTATGGTTGGTAGCATGTTCTACAATAGAGACAAGAATGTAAAAGACGCCTCCAAGGGAATATTCGATAAGGCAGAGTCTTTGAAACAGATTAGGGGCGCTGAGGAGATGACTGAGGTAGTGGGTCTCCCGTCTGTGATTGATCTGATCGCTGAGAATTCTGGGGCTGCCCGGAATTTTCTTGACTTCGTGGTTGAGTCTACGGAGATGCCTATCTTCTTGGATGTAGTATCAGAGAAAGAGCAAGCCGAGACCCTCAGATATGCTGCTGAGATTGGGGTGATCGACAGGATCATTTTGAATTCTCTTAATCCCCACACGGGAGAAGGTCTCTATGAAGCCATAAATGACTCCAAGCTCAAATCCGCTGTCTTGTTGGCTCACAGTACTCGGTACATTCTCAATAGCAATAAGGCACCATTGATCGAGGAACTGGTTCCCAAAGCCGAAGCTGCAGGCATAGAGAATATAATAATCGATACGGCGGTTCTGGATATTCCGACACTTGGGATAACCGCCAAGGCAATTGACCTGATTAAAGACAAGTATGGTTATCCGTGTGGCTGTGGGGCGCATAATGCGCTTTCTTCTTGGAAGCGGCTCAAGGAAAAATACACGTTGGATGCCCAGACTATGGTGAAAGGGGTCATTGATGCCATACCAACTATTATTGGCGCTGACTTTGTTCTCTTCGGTCCTTTGAAGAATGCCTCATCCCATTATCCCGCTGTGGCTATGGTTGATGCAGCCTACAGCCAATTGATGATGGAGAAGAAGGTCCGACCAAGTAAGAGCCATCCCCGGTATAGAATTGGCTAAGATATTTACTGTATAAATGAAGCACTCTTATACCCAAAATTACACACTTTATAGATCACAATGAAAAATCTACTCAAAGAGAAACTCCGTAACGGAGAAAACGCAGTAGGAACCTTTATTGAAATGGGGCATCCCGATGTCGCCGATCTACTCAGTCACGCTGGGTTCGACTGGCTTTTGATTGATGGTGAGCACAGCCCCATGGGATTCGAGACTATGGAGCATATGCTTCAAGCCATGGTGGGAACAGATTGTACTCCTGTAATCAGACCTCAGTGGAATGATCCTGTTATCATCAAACGTGTACTTGATACCGGGGCACATGGGATAGTTGTACCCTGGGTAAACACCAAAGCAGAAGCAGAAGCCGCAGTGGCTGCTGCAAGATACCCCCCAGAAGGCATCAGGGGATGGGGTCCAAGAAGAGCCGCGAGACATGACCCAGATTACCGCGAGACAGCAAACGAGGAGATCTTGGTAGCAGTACAGGTGGAGACCCAGAAGAGTCTAGATAATCTGAACTCTATTATGGGGGTTGATGGTATCGATGCATGTTATGTCGGTCCATGGGATCTAAGCAATAACCTTGGGTTCAGTGTGCCTCCGAATTATAATAACAAGAAATTCACTGACGCCATTGACCATGTGCTCAAGGTTGCCGCTGATCACGGTAAGCCTGCTGGTTTGTGGACTAATCTGGATAATGTTGGTTGGGCTGTGAAGAAAGGGTTCAGATTTAACACCGTGATAAACGCTGATATGATGCTCCAGTATGGGGCAGCTGAAGCAGTGAAACGTGGAAGGGGTCTCTAAGCGTTCCGAGTAGGGGAGATATACACGGTTACACCTGTATCCTCCTCTACCACCATTTTCTCGTATTCTGTTGGGATCTCATCCAATGAGTCTATTACACCTTTATAGATCAGGCAGTCGAATGGTCCGTGTTCCATTACCTTCATCTTCATAGGCTAAGCTCTGGTTTTTCTGTTTAAGAAACCAACCCAGCCTTCTAGAGTATGGAGACGAGTGAAAAAGCACAAAACATATAGTACCTTGATGATACCCCAAGCTCCTCCTCACGTAATAAACCAGCAGAGGGTTTTATCCATCTCTGGTACCTTCTAGAGTAAAGTATCGTAAGGAGTTTACATACCCCTTTCATACAGTTTTATATAGGATCGGCTGCACATTTCCATGAAACCAGAGTTGAATTAACTTGGATGCTAACATTGCACTAGATAAAATACTCAAACCCAAGAGCGTAGCTGTAGTAGGCGCAAGCACAGACCCCTTCAAATGGGGATACATGCTATTGAACGCCATTAAGCAGAGCGGCTTCGAGGGACCAATTTACCCCATCAACCCCAAAGCAGAGGAGATACAGGGGCTCAAGTGTTACGCCAGTGTCAAGGACATTGGGGCGCCAGTAGACATGGCGCTGGTAGTAGTACCCGCCAAATTTGTACCCGGCGTATTCCAGGACCTAGCTGACATAGGAACAAAGGGAGCAGTCGTAATCACCAGTGGCTTTAGCGAGGCTGGAGAGGAAGGAAAGAAGCTCATCGCTGATACATTGACCATCGCTGAGGGACACACTCGTTTCATCGGTCCAAACTGTATGGGTGTCACCAGCAGTGAGGCAAAGCTCAGCGCGTTGATGATTCCATTCCTCCATGAGAGTGGCGAGGTAGCCTTCGTCAGCCAGAGCGGCGGATATGGGCTCCAGCTCTACATCAGGGCATCAGCTATGGGTGTAGGTGTAGGTAAATTCGTGAGCAGTGGAAACGAGTCTGATCTCAAGGGATGGAACTATTTAGAGTACTTCGGTCAGGATGATGATACGAAAATCATCGCCATGTATATCGAGGGCTTGAAGAACGGCAGGAAATGGTATGAGGCAGCTAAAGAGGTCTCAAAGACAAAGCCCATCGTGGTAATCAAGGTCGGCGTAACAGAGGAAGGAAGCAAGGCAGCAGCCAGCCACACTGGATCAATCGCTGGTAGCGACAAGGTCTATGATGCAGCCTTCAAACAGGCAGGCGTCATCAGGGCATATGATAGCTCTGAGATGTTCGACTATGTCAAGGGGCTCCTCTACAGTCCATTGCCACAGGGAAAGAACATCGCCATCGTATCAAACAGTGGCGGTGTAGCTGTAGAAACCGCAGACAGGCTTATCCAGAACGGGTTGAAGGTCCCAACCTTCAGTGAGGAGGCTCAGGCAGAGGTCCAAGAGCTTATTCCCGGGTTCGGTAACGCCAAGAACCCAGTAGACCTGACTGCTACTTTGAACATGAATAGCTTCCTTAATGTGCCTGATATTGTCTTGAAGCAGCCCGAGATCCATGGCTTGATCACCATCAGCCTTGGTACCAGTATCATCAAGACCATGTTCCCAGACGTCGCGGACGAGGATCTGAAGGGTATGTATGAGTGGATCAATAACACATTGTTGACCACATACAAGAAGTATAACAAGCCGGTCATCGTAATTGACCCATCTGCGGATGTTGCGGGTGAATCAGCCAAGATACTGGAAGCACAACGTGTACCGGTCTACATTACACCAGAGAGAGCAGCCGATGTCATGGGTGTTCTCTACAGGCGCAAGCTTTACCTAGACAAGGTAAACGCCTAACCATTTTTTCTTATCCAATTCTATGAAATATTCTACCTGTCGCAAGGTATTTTTTGATTAGCTCAGGGAGTGCTTCTGGCAAGAGGGTTTTTTCTGTTATTTTTTCCACTGGGCACCACTGGAATTCTAGGTGTGACTCCTTGGACTGGATGGGCTCAGGTGTCTCTGCATGGTAGATGAAGTTGATCTCATGGTGCTCTCGCCCATTCTCATCTCTGAACTGGTACTCTAGAGTCCCTATGAACTCCCCGATCTCAGCCTCGATTCCCAGTTCCTCTCTCAGCTCCCTAATGAGGGCGATATCAGTATATTCCCCGTAATCTACGTGTCCACCCGGGAGAAATGTATTAGGCTCCCCTATCTTGTGTGCCAGGAGAATCTCGTCGTCTCTTTGTATTAGCGCTCGGGCTATGAGTTCGATCTCAGCCATGTATTTGATGTTACCTGCCGGGATTTGTGTCTTGTTTTCACCGTTACCATGACGCTTTTCGTTATATATCAAGGCATAAAAGAAGCATTTCTGGGGCTGGTTTCAACATACAAGGCTTGTTTATGGCTGGGATGGGTGACCCCACCTCCCCCCTACTCCAACATGCCCCAGAGATAGAACTCTATCACGTGACCATGCTTATTCATTAGCACATCGAGAATGGTATCCAGCATATCGGGGGTCATCTCCTTATCCGTTGAAGCGATTAAGCGTACACGGGTCTCACTGGGATCACCGTCCCTTGGGAGAAGCAATACCTGTACTTTCTTGCTTTTGAGGCTCTCAGTGGCAAAGTTGTTGAAGAATGTTGCAAGGTTCATGAATCTACCTGTTAGTGTTTGACCGTTAGGGGCTTTTACGTACTTGATGTTATTGAATAATCGATAGTGAGGAGTCTCCTCAACCTTTTCTCCTAGTTTAACGAGTTTATCCCTATCAATGAAGTATCCCTCGTTGGCGATGTTCCAGAGTTTTCCCTCATACTCTTGCTCGGGTGTATGATATCTTATGGTCCACTGGACGTCTTTTCCTCCCTCGATCTCCGTAATAATTTGATCTACAGGCTCCTTTGATTTCTCCTTCTTACTCATTAGAATACCTCTAACCACAGTATCTTGATTGGGGTTAAATAAAATCTCAGATACATCTACTCTAGGTTGAGAATCCCGGTATATTTTCTTGGGTCCACGTCAGATTTCTGGAGCAACTCTAGCTGTTTCTCCATCTTCTTTGTGTTCTCCCTGATGATGTTGATCATTTCCATGCCTAGTTCGCCTTTCTTCTCGGCGATGTGTGTCGCCTGGTTAATCAGTATGATCTGGTTCCTGATCTCCTGCTCAGCAAGCCAGACGCCCTCCTTGACCCTTTTCTGCTCCTCAAGATGTTGCCTGTACTTCATCTTTTCCTGTTCCCTGACAAAGTATATGATCATGAATACGCTGAAGAGCATGGTCGCGAAGATGATCTTATCCAGATTATAGTTATCAAGGAAGTTAATCCATTTAGGTGCATCAAAAACCTCAAACACACTGGTCGCTACGAAGATAGCCATTGAAACAAGGTAACCGATGTAAATTATGCGGTACTTCTGTATGGTCTCGGCTATCGGTGGAAGTGCCTCTGCTAGTGCCCTGAATGGCATCGATATACTCTTTGAGCCCACTGTGATCACTGAGAACCTCAAACCACATTGAGCATTTATGCCGCTGTATGTAGCACTTTGAGACCTACAATCCAGTAATATTATTCCCTTGGGAATAGAAACATCAAAAGGATATTTATCTAGGAATAGATGTACTGATGCTACTCTAATGGAGGAATTAGAAACTCAAATCCCATAACCAGACACGAACCGTTGAAGAGATCAACAAAAAGATCAGAACAGGCGACGTACAGGTTCTAACCGTCGCCCAGATGAAGGAACTGGTGGAGAGTAGCGGCGTAAAAGTCGCATACGATGAGGTTGATGTAGTAACCACAGGCACACAGGGCGCCATGTGCAGCAGCGGTGCCCTCATCAACGTAGGACACGCCGACCCACCAATAAAAATAGACAAGGCATGGATCAACGATGTACCCATACCCCACCCAGGCGCAGCAGTAGACCTCTACATAGGCGCGGCTATAGCTTCCGAGACTAAGGGCTTCGAGTATGGGGGTGGGCATGTCATCGAGGACCTGATAGCGGGAAAAGAAGTCGACTTCAGGGCAACTGCGTATGGCACTGATTGTTATCCACGTACCAGAGTAGAGACCACCCTGACCAAAGATGACTTGAATCAATTCATCTTGCTCAACTTCAGGAACGGGTATCAGAGATACAGCTGCGCCACCAACGGCAGAGACGAGACCATCTACACCTACATGGGCAAACTACTACCAAGATACAGAAACGCCACCTACAGCGGAGCAGGTGAAATCAGTCCACTGAACAATGACCCAGACTATGAGACCATAGGGTTGGGTACCCGGATTTTCCTTGGTGGTGCCCCGGGTTATGTTCTTGGTGAGGGTACCCAGCATAATCCCCGGGGGCAGCTGGGTACATTGATGGTGAAGGGGGATGCGAAGCAGATGAGCCCTGAGTATATCAATGGTGCTTCTTTCACCAAGTATGGTCCCAGCATGTACATTGGCTTAGGCATTCCGATCCCCATACTGAACAAGAGAATCGTTGAAAAAGTCGCCATCAGGGACAGGGACATACCCACAGACATAGTAGATTACGGTGTTCCCCGTAGGAGCAGATCTACTCTCAGGGAGACCAACTATGAGAATCTCAAATCAGGCAAGGTAGAGATCAATGGACGAAGCGTCAAGGTAACAAGCATGTCCAGTCTCAAGCAGGCTCACAAGATAAGCAACGAGCTTAAACGATGGATCGAAGAGGGCACGTTCACTTTAACCAAACCAGTTGAGCGGTTGCCACTTGATACACCAATTGGTCCTATGAAGCACTCTGTGGAGAACGGTGATTAGCTTGGTACGCGTATTGCTGCGGTTCAACAAGGACCTAGTACAGGAGCCTGTTACCAGCCAGATCATCATCGAGCACAAGACTCCGGTCAATATACTGAGTGCACGGATTACGCCTCTGGGCGGTGAGATGCTGGTCGAGATTGATAGCAGCACCGCTGAGAAGATAATAGGTGCCTTCAGGAGCAAGGGAGTTATCGTTGATGTCAGTAGCTTGATCGAGAAAGATGAGGAGCTATGCATCGAGTGTGGTGCCTGTGTGAGTCTCTGCCCAAGCGATGCTCTCTATCATGCACCCGACCACTCCATAGGGTTGGACCCAGAGAAATGCAGCGGGGTGACATGCGGCTTATGTCTGGATGCCTGTCCGAGAAGAGCCCTACATCTAACCAAATAAGCCACCAACATGGCTTAACCCGGCACCGCTACCAGATCGGCGAGACAAAAGGAGTCATCATCACCGATCACCCAGCATCCATAG
>CAZZFH010000011.1:0-16252 GCA_964653295.1 uncultured Candidatus Bathyarchaeia archaeon
GAAACTTATATCGGGTGAGGCTAAGGGTGAGAAGGGTATTTTCACTGGGCGTCACGCTGGTTCTGATGATCTAGTCTGGTTTAGCGATGAGACATTGGATAAACTTGCCATGGGAGATAAGGTTCAGATAAAGTCTCTTGGCGCTGGCTTGGAGCTTCTTGATTACCCTGATATTAAGTTGAATAAGATGAGCCCAAGGCTACTGGACTCACTGGGTATCAAAGAGGAGGACGGGAAACTAGTCGTACCAGTAGTTAAAGAGATTCCAGGCTACTTGATGGGTTCAGGCATCGGTTGGAGTACAAACACCGAGCCAGTAGACTATGATATACAGACAACAGATCCCAAGCAGGTGAAGAAATTCAACCTAGAATCGTTAAGATTGGGTGATATAGTCTGTCTATGGGACCAGCTTTGTATCAATGGTAGGGGTCACTGGAAGGGTGCCTTAACTGTTGGTGTTATAGTCCATGGAGCGAGTGATTACGCTGGGCACGGTCCCGGGGTCAACCCTATAATGAGCACAAAAAATGATCGCCTAGGAGTAAGGCTAGTTGAGAAAGCGAATATCGCGGATTATTTTGGGTTAGATTAACCCTATTTTCCCCAGAATTTGTCGGCTTCCTCTTCCAGTTTTAAGAGCCTTGTATAATAGTCAGGAAACTCGTTTAGATGCGCTAACGCGATTTTACCGGTCTGCAATGGGTCATCATTTGTTACATTTGTATGGAGATCAACTTTCCCATGCTCAAGCTCGATATCCATACCAACTCTGAACTGTTCGACATCAAATTTTGTCCAGTCAATACCGAGTTTCTCACCTATCTCTTTGGCTTTCTCAGCCGTAAAAACTTTCTTTGGAGACATGGTTTATCAGATTCATCTGACGATTTATAGATTTCCTATTTAATTGATGAAGAAAACTTCCAGAACTTGGCGTCAGATCTGGAGAAAGATAGTCTTCTCTCGACCATATCGCTCAAAGGGCTTTGTTAGATGCCTATGCGCGCTCTTATCCGGCAAACAGATGCCTGGCTCAATGTCACGCTCTACCGTTACAGGTTCCTCAACAAGGTCTCGGCTCTTGTATCCGCATTTTCTGCAACGTAGCCCCTGATTTCTGCCCATTGACTCGGTTGAGCCTCCACATTCAGGACACTTTGGCTTAACTAGCTTAAATTCAGGTGCAATCTTGTGAATCTCAAGCTTCTCCAAGTTCAACGTATATTCATCATCATGCAGGCTAATACCGGAATATGTTGTGACCTCGTCTCCCGGTCTAAGCTTCCTAATTATATCTCTAAAGGAACCCGTTGGCTCATAGGCTGCACAGATTACCTTGCCTGTCTCATCGCATAGCTCGAAGAATACATGTCCTCCCTCGATTGTTTTAGGGATAGAGGATACATTGCCATGTACAACTGCTGGGTTGTATTCTTTGAGCTCTGAGATCTTGATTGGGTCACTGAAGTGCTGATCTGTTCCCTGGTTTGTTCTGCAGATCATCCATCTCTCAATGGGTTCAAGGGATTCAATCATCTCTTTGGCATCATAGACCGCTTTTGGTGTCTCTCCTCTTACGCCATAGAGGACGGGGTCGGGTCCGCGTGGGGTAATCAAGGGTTTCTGGTTCTCATCTACGTTATTATAGGTTAGATCACTGAGGCATTGATCCATCGCGATTATTGATTCAGGCTCTACCCTTCTCGTAGTTCCCCAGTTCTCGGGTACACGGTAGGTTAACAGCTCATATGTAAAGTCATCATCGAGGGTTCCCCCGATTGCCGCGAGTGCGCCGATGATTCCCCTGCCGTTCTTGTATTCTAGGTGGTCGAGACCATGGCACTGGATTAGTTCTAGTGCATCTTTTTTGGATACTATTGAGCGCACAACCCGCAATGCATAGATCTTGATATCATCTGGGACACCGCCTTTGAGGAAAACCGCTCCAGGGTTTGTGTTCTCGCATTGAAACTCACTGTATTCCTCGATGAGCTTCTGGACCTCATGTTTTACCGCTTCGTACTTGGTGTCATCGATCTCCAGCCTCAGACACATCGAGGCATTTCCCCGGGTCTTCCAAGGAGTATTTGGATTCAGACGAAGCAACGTAGGATAACTGATAAACTCTGCACCCATATCTAGAAGAACCTCCACCAGTCTTGCGGCTAGATATGTCGTGCATCCCCCCTCTGGGCTATCAGTATCGTCTATTCCAATGTGCAGCTTCAAAGCATTCACTAGTGCAACTAGTGCTGTAAAAAGTAATTGAAAAAGAGTGTGATTTGCGCCTAGACTACGATCATAGTCAGCGTGGACCGGACCTTATCGAGTCGCCTGATCTTCCAACTGATGATGTCCTTTAGTTCCTGCATGGTGTCTGTTGAGATGCGTGCGATTATATCGTACACTCCGTAGACCATGTAGGCTTCCTTGACCTCACCAATTTCTTTCAGGCCTTTCAGTACCTCGCTTTCTGAGCCTATCTCGGCGTTGATCAATACGAAAGCTGTTGCCAAAACTTCACCTAATATTGATCAGTTGTAAGGGGATTTAAAAGTTATCTGGATAGGTATTGTAATTATTCGGATGATGATAGACATATGCCTACGCTATTGATTAACAGAAACAGGTACAGCCCAAAACTGATACTATTCGATGTAGACGGAACCCTCGTAGATGATACACACCGATACAGCAGCCTCGGTAAGGCTAGGTACAAGGCATTCAAAGAGAATTCATCAGAGAACGCAGCCATTGAATGGGCGAGATTATCGGGAGTAAACCCAAATGACTGGACAATCGATCCCCTTGGACCCATCAGTAAGGCTCCCAGACGTGATGACTTGGCGATAGCCGCGGGTGCACTCTATTTGGATGGTTATCATTGGTATGATGCGCGGGCACTGGCAGAGAGGATCTATGAGAGTGCTGATGAGGAGCAGAAAAAGAAATTCAAGCCCAAACTCTATGAGGGCACAATGGATAAACTAGTAGAGTTAAAGGGTGCAGGGTTCAAGCTGGGGATCGCTACTAATGGTGTTACAGACATAACACAGGAGATGCTGGCTGGATTAGGTCTAGGAGATATTTTCAGTGTAGTAGTTGGTGCTGATCTTGTTGAACGGAGTAAACCTGCGCCTGATATGATTCTTCTCGCATGTGAAAAACTGGGTGTTGCTCCCAGAGACAGTGTATATGTTGGTGACCAGTACACGGATATGGCTGCCGCAAACGATTCCGGAGCCTTGAGTATAGGGGTCAGGAACCTTGATTTAGCAGAGAGGGGAGCTAAAGAGACTCTTGGCCTTGTCAGGGATATTGTTGTTGTGGGATAGAGAATCTATTTAACATTAATCGCTTTTCATATCAATAGACGAGGTTACCAAGTTGCCCATACTAGACGAATATATCACTGTGAAGGAGATGGTGGCAATCGAGATGAACTCCGATTATCTTGGGGTATCAACCCTGCTTATGATGGAGAACGCTGGACGAGCCATCGCCAATGAGATTGCTAAAAGATTTTCAAAGGAGAGTAAGATAGTCTCGGTGTCTGGGTTAACTGGTAACGGTGGTGATGCGTTTACGGCGGCTCGTCACCTTGCTGGTATGGGTTATATGGTTGAGTCTCTTGTGCTGGGTGACCCTAAGAATATTACACTTGAGAATAGTAGGGTCAACTACAACGCCGTATCTCATATGAAGGACAGCGTTAAACTTACACCAATTAAAGACAGCAACCTGATTCCAGACATCAATGCAGATGTAATAATAGACGGGTTAATCGGTACAAGTCTACATGGACCCCTCAGACCCCCCGCCTTACAGATGGTTCAAGCCATAAACAAGGCGGATGCTTACAGAGTCAGTGTTGATATTCCCACTGGTATGGAGGCAGACACTGGGAAGATACATGGGGAAGTGGTAAAGGCTGATCTCACGTTAACTTTTCATAAACCCAAGAGGGGGTACAAACACAACCCATCTGCGACCAAAGAACTGATACCCACAAGCATCGGTATCCCGCCGGAGGCTGAACATTATATTGGTCCCGGTGATGTCTGGATGCTACACAAGAACCGTGAACCAGAAAGTCATAAGGGAATGTGGGGAAGCCTGTTGGTCGTTGGTGGTAGTGAGACCTACTCAGGGGCGCCAACATTAAGCTCTCTAGCCGCATATCGGATGGGTCTTGATCTCGTTTATACTGCGGTGCCCGAGACAGCGGCGGGTGCCGTTATGTCTGCGAGTCCGAGTATGATTACTGTGAAGCTTAAGGGGGAGTGTCTTAGCCTTGATAATCTTGGGCAGGTTGAGGGGTTCTTGGATAAGGTCTCTGCAGTAGCGGTTGGACCGGGTCTGGGTGTGGCGTCTGAGACAGAGGAAGCGGTTGTAGAGCTTATTCAGATGGTGAATAGGTGTGGTCTTCCCATTGTGTTGGACGCTGATGGTCTCAAGGCGTACGCTAAGAATCCTGTTAAGCTAGATGTTCCGGCTGTGTTCACGCCACATGGGAGAGAATTTACGCTTTTGACTGGGAAAGAAGCAAAAGGCATGCATCTTGAAAAGGGGGCTGTGGTGGGGGAGGCTGCGAAGAAGCTGGGCTCGGTTGTTCTATTGAAGGGTAACGTGGATATCATCAGCAATGGGGCTTATACCCGATATAATTGGACGGGGAACCCGGGGATGACTGTGGGTGGAACAGGTGATGTTCTCACAGGTATTGTTGGAGCCTATCTAGCTCAGAAGGCTGATCCATTCTATGCTGCGGGGGCAGCTGCTTTCATCAATGGAAAAGCAGGGGATATTGTCGCAGAGAAGAAAGGGTATCATCTATTACCAGAAGACTTGATTAAAATGATTCCGGAAGTTGTTGAGGATTGCCTCAGCCATAGGGTCTAGGGTAATAGAGGCTGGATGTTCTTATCCATTATATCTGCTACCCTGTCCATTGGTAGCTTCAAATCATCGTGTGTAGCGTACCTGTTGATATCCATGAGCATATCTACATACGGGCGCTGCCTGACCCCGGGGTAGTCTGTGCCGAATATCATCTTGTGCATCACACCCATGTTTAACGCTGTGAGCAGGTCCTTCCAGAGTAAGTACAAGAAGCTGGGGTGATTTACATCGCCATAGGGCCAGCTGATATCGCAGAAGACGTTCTTGTGTTTGCGAGCCACGTAGAGGGTCTCATCTACTCTGGGGTATCCTAGGTGGGCTAGGACGATCTTGAGTTCTGGGAAGCACTCTGCTACTACATCTATCTGGGCTGGATCAGTGTGATAGAGATAGTCATATTGGACTGGCATGCCTGCGTGGTGGAACATGATGGGCATCCCAAGCTCTGAGGCAGTCTCGTAGACCTTGAAGGCGTGGGTATCATCAGGCTTGTATCCATCGCTGCATGGGTATAGCTTCAATCCGTGGAGTCCAAGCTCATGTCGTTGTCTGCGGGCTTCCTCGTCTGTTCCATGAAGTACTGGGTTTACGTATCCGAATCCGATGAAGTGTTCTGGGGATTGTTTTACGAATTCTGCGACTTGTTCGGGGGTAGTTCGTTTATCACTTAGGACAATGGCTTTGTCGATGCCTGCTTCTTGGAGGTCTGCTAGGAATTCTTCTTTGGAGACGCTGATTATTGTTGGGTTGGCTGGGTCGCTGTACTCGGTCATACTGATGTGGCAGTGGTAATCTACTTTGGGTATATTCCTGTTACCCATAGTGTGTTGCCTTGTGAGCATGGCTGTGTCTATGGCTGACAACTTTGTTCACTGAAAATGTGTGTTATAGGGTTAAATATTATCGCCTAACCCACGTAATTAGTGATAGTCTCATCCCTGAGAAATGTAATTTCTACTCTAGGTCGAACTGTGGCAGGAGATCACTGTGAGTCTTCATCAATTCATCAAAAGCCTCCAACGCCTTATCATGATCATTAACCACAGGATCAACAAGCAAAGCCTGCTTGGCTTTCTCCAAATCACCAGAAACACCAGACTCGACAACTAGGCTCTGGATCATAATCTGGATATTACAGAGAGCCGCTAGTCCCTCAGGCATCTCACCCACCTGTATAGGGTGTATACCGCCCTTGTTGATTATAGCTGGGGTCTCTACTATGGCGTCGTTGATGAGGTTGGATACCTGCCCAGTGTTGGGTAGGTTGACCTGAAGCTCCATATGGTTGCTGTTGCTCATCATCCCAGCAATAATATGCATGGCTCGCTCCCCAGAGAGCTTACACTTAACATCCAAAGGCTCCTTTCCCTCGATGAGCCTATTGATTCGTTCCCAGTTGTGGTTTCCTTCGTTATCGCAGCGGTTTATCCAGTTGAGCCCACGTACCTCGTCTGGGGTGACCTCCCATGAATAAGCCAGATACTCACCTAGATGATTATCATCTGTTGATGGGTAGAGCCCGAACTGCCTGTACATGGCTTTGCAGAGGGGCTGGAATCCCTTTGCCTTTTTTAAAGCCTCATCAAGCATGGGGTAGGCGTCTGTCCCATCTTTGAGCCTGAGCTCCTTGTACCAGCTGAAGTGGTTGAGCCCCACAGATACCGCGTCGAGAATCAGTGTAGGTATCCCCATCTTTGATGCCAATCGTTGTAGTTGGTGTTCTACCTCGTGGCATAGTCCAACGGTCTTGATATCAGTGTACCTGTCGATTGCCATGCAGAGCCTTGGAACCGGGTTAGTGTAGTTAAGCAACCATGCGTCTG
This sequence comes from uncultured Candidatus Bathyarchaeia archaeon, assembly GCA_964653295.1. Lineage (GTDB taxonomy): Archaea > Thermoproteota > Bathyarchaeia > TCS64 > TCS64 > RBG-16-57-9. Next base: position 6,729 of record CAZZFH010000011.1, read on the forward strand.
GGCAGACAGCCTCCATGGTGTAAGCGATCTCTAGTATGGGGGGGATGTTTCTCCAAGTATGGAATAATCCTCCGGGTCCACCGTTCTCGCCTATGACCTGTTTGATGCCATGCTTGAAGGGTATCTCCCAGTCCAGCCTCCACCTGTTCATGCGATCCACCTCGATGGCTACCAGTACATAATCCGCGTTAGAGAGGGCTTCCTCGGGGTCAAGGGTATGATTGATCTCCAGATCAGCATCAGTCTCTTGGTTCATGCGTTCTGCTAGACCGCTCATGGAGTTGAGTCGGGTCTCATCGATATCGTGAAGCATGAGCTCAGAGCCCTTCAATGCAGGGATATTGGCGGCATCAAGCACGCTATTGTAGCCAAATACGCTGCTCCCTGCTCCGACGAGGACAATCTTAACCATAAATATGGGTTGACTGATGCGGGTATATGTTTTAGGCTAACCCGTAGTAGATCATGTAGGCTCCAGCCAAGATGAGTATCCCTGCATTAATATTCTTCATATAGGGAAGCACAGCCATCAAACGCTGATAAATAATCTCACGGCTGAAAGTCAAAGCCACACTCAGTGGAACCAATACTGTTGCTGCCCCCAACCCATAGGCTAGGAACATCAACAATATTGATACGAATCCTCCAGCGCTAGCGGATTGAAGCACCAACAAGATAAACACTGGGAAACTACACGCCATCGAAGCAGCCCCATACCCCAGACCATACAAATAGAACGCCTTGAACCCAGTTCCCACAGGAGCCTTGGTCTGTAGCACGGGAATATTATAGAAAATATCACTAAACAAGTGTCCCAACCCAAGAATAATCAAGATAGCCCCAATGAAAGGAGACACCAACGATATCCTACTGGAAATAAGGTTAATAGCGAAACTTGGGAGAATACCGATCCCAAGGAAAACCGTGAGAAAACCAGCCACAGTGATAAAACCAAATACAAGCGCCGACACCAAACTACTCTTCTCCTCATCCTTGTTCATGAAATAAGAGACAAAACTCGGAAGCATGGGTAAAGCACAAGGCGCTAAAACCGCTAGGAGTCCTGCTGTGTATGCTAAGCTAAGGTTTGCGAACTCCATGGTTAATCAATCAGTGGGGTCAATATACGTTCAAAGTCTTGAATCGTGGTGAAAAATGCTCTGTTCACTATCTTTCCTTCTTGATCAACCACAAGAACTGTGGGGATTCCCGTGACTTCAAACTCCATTGCAGTCGCTGGGCTATGCCCGAAGAACCAGGTTATGCCCTCTTCTTCTCCAAAGTTCATTAGGAACTCCGTGTCATAGCTTGGGTCAACATTAATGGTGAGCACCTCTACACCCTCGATAGACGCAACAGTCCTCAATACGGGAAACTGCTCCTTACATGGAGGACACCAAGGAGCCATAAAATCAATAACCAAAACACTTCCCTTGTAATCACTGAATGATACGCTTCCACTTCCATCAACATTGGGTATAGTCTGATCCAGCAACAAGTTACCCTCCTGTATACCAATCTCTCCAATTGGATCTGGGGCGAAGAAATTAGCATAGATAAAATACCCAGCCACAGCAACCAAAAGAACTAATGCAAGGTATAGGATGGGTTTTCTCTGGTTCTCCATTCTACAATGGTTCGGGATATCCCACTTAAAAAAGGTGATGAAACATGATTACCAATATTGCACTACTTAAACAGCTTAAGATACTCCCCATAGCCTCTCTCAACTAGCTTGTCCTTGGGGATAAACTCCAGAGCAGCGCTATTGATACAGTAACGAAGCCCAGCAGGCTTGGGACCATCATTGAAGACATGCCCAAGATGACTATCAGCGTCCTTGCTACGCACCTCGGTTCTGACCATGAAGTGGCTTATGTCTCGTTTCTCCTTTACGTTCTCATCCTTTAATGGCTTGGTGAAGCTTGGCCAACCACACCCTGATTCAAACTTGTCCAAGCTACTGAACAATGGCTCACCAGAAACAATGTCAACATATATCCCACATTCCTTATGGTCCCAGAACTCGTTGTTGAAGGGCGGCTCGGTAGCGTTCTCCTGTGTCACCTTATACTGTAAAGATGTTAATTTCTCTTTCAGGTCTCTCTTATCTGGCATAGAAACCCTGGGAAACGGCGCTTTATACTAATTTAGAAAAAAAAGGGGAAAATTATCTCCTGAGGGTACCGCCAGCCATATAGATGGCGGCCCTCATGGCACTGATAGCCTTCTGATAATCATCAAAGACCCCGCGCATCGTAACCCCATCAACCCGCTCAAGACTGGGCATCAACGAGACCACATCAGCCATGACAGCGTTCGTGAACTCCAACTTAACCTCAACGGGTGCATCAACCACCCTTGCGGTGGGATAAGCCTTGGACAAGGCTTCCTTTGCGCCTGATTTGATCAACTTTGCAGCCGCCTTGGGGTGAAGACATTTTGCAGCATACCGCCCGGACGCCCACTTTACAGCAGCCGTTGTGATACCCGGGACAAATGCCTGAGCTTCCTTTGTGGCAGCGTAATCACCGGCAAGGAACACCGATGGGACACCATAGTAGCCCGCTAGGGCGCTGTTTAAACCGAATTCTCCTGTCTCACGTCCATTGATGTGTATCCGCTGGACAGTACTGCCGCTGATGGTGTGTGCGCATACCCCGTTTGGGGTGCCTTTCATGCTATGGTAGCCAACATACATGGCTGCATCGTATCCACCCTCGGCGATGCCTTCCATCATGCTATTGGGCTTGGGTGAGCCCCTGATGAGGTATGCTGCCTCGTGGACCTCTTCTGGTCTGAGGTTTCTCATCCCACCGTGAGCATCAGAGACAATGATCTCCTTTGCCCCAGCGTCTAACGCGCCCTCTATGGCTGCGTTAAGGTCTTGCGCCATTATCTTACGTGCAAAAGCATATTCGCTGCTGTTGCGGTCTACCTCGACCCAGTCAACGATTGTGCTGATTCCCTCCATATCGATGGAGATAAACACTTTTTTGGTCAAATTCCTATTCCTCCAATATACTGTTGATTAGTAGTGTATGAGCCATAAAGCATTTTCAGGAAAATATGTGCCGCCAGCATACCTCTAATGTGAATATTTAAATATCTGAATACTTTGATATAGTTCTGTTCGCAGAACCCAAACAAGCAGAACACGAAGGAAACAAAATGAGCATCATAAACGAAATGATCATATCAGGAATAGACACACTGGTTGAATATCTAACCGCCCACGTACTACTATGCCTCATCCCCGCATTCTTCCTATCAGGAGCATTCAACGCGCTAATCCCAAGCCAAACCATATTCCGCTACATGGGAGAAGGAGGAGGAACCATAAAGAAAGGCATAGCCTACATATTCGCATCAACCAGTGGACTGATAATCGAGGTATGCTCATGCACAATACTACCATTATTCGCGGGCATCTGGAAGAAAGGTGCAGGCTTCGGACCAGCAATAACATTCTTATTCGCAGGACCAGGCATCACCCTATTATCAACACCATTAACAGCAACCGTGCTGGGAACAAAATTCGCTGTAATCAAACTGGTGCTCAGCATCATAATGGCGATAGCTTTGGGCTTAGCCATGGAGCTAACCTTCAGAGACATAGCAAACCCCATTGAAAGAGGCGGGTTAAAAACAATCGAGACAGAGGAAAAAAGGAAAACATACCAATCCATCTTATTTTTCTCAGCACTAACACTGATAATGATAGCAGGAACAGCGCCACTAAACCTAACCACGAAGCTAATACTGGTAGGCGCATTCTCGTTGATGACAGCCTTCTTCGCAATACGATACTATGATCGTGAGGAGATCAACTCATGGATGCAGGAAACCTATAGCTTCATGAAGATGATCTTCCCAATACTCCTCCTCGGTGTATTCATCTCAGGGGTAATCAAGCCACTGATACCTCAAACGCTTATCGCGAGCATCGCGGGAAGCAACACGATACTAGCAAACATCATCGCAGCCTTATTTGGGACAGTAGCATACTTCCCAACACTCGTAGAGGTACCAGTAGCAGCGATGTTCCTAGAACTGGGAATGCATCAGGGACCATTGATGAGTTATCTGTTGGTTGACCCCGGTGTCTCTCTACAGACATTGCTAGTGGTAAACACGATCATCGGTCCAAAGAAGACCTTCATGTATGCGGTATACATGCTTGGATTTGGTATACTAGCGGGCTATCTATATGGAATATTTCTAGTGTGATAAAATGAAGAAAATAGAAGTACTCGGATCAGGCTGCCCAAAATGCCATAAACTAGAGGCATTGGTCAGGGAAGCAGTCGCCAAACATGGGATAGAGGCGGAGGTAACTCACGTCTATGACATCAACAAGATACTGGATTACGGTGTGATGATAACACCAGCCTTGGTGGTAAACGGAGAACTAAAGATCTCAGGCAAGCTCCCAGGGGAAAAAGAGCTCTTGGCAGCAATCAGCTAATTTTATAACCCTATTTTTTTGGTTAACTCAGCGGTTATCATCTCAACCATATTTTCATCGATAGCATCGATTAAGTTGAAGATATGGGGGTCAACGACATTATAGATTACCCGTGTTCCTTCTTTTTTACTCTGGATAAGCCCAGCGTCCTCTAACAATTTGAGGTGTCTTGAGACCGTTGGCTGGCTTTGGGCAATTAATGGGATTATCTCGCATTGGCAGTTTTCGCCTTTACGTAGTATTTCCAGTATTTTGAGCCTGTTTGAGTCTCCTATTATCTTGAATATTTTTGATTTAAACTCTAGAACCCTGTCTTCTTGGAGAGGGGTGTTGTTATTCAACTCAATCAATTTTGATATATCTATATATTTAAATGTTTTTGAGAGGAGAAATTTGCATCAATTTAAAAGAAACACCAAGGAAAAGAGAGAACCTACCTATGAAAACCAAATAAACCCTGAAAAAAGTAGAAATCGCCACGTTATCATTTATAATCCGGGTCTTTCAGCGGATTATTTGGATAAGGATCGATGGTCTGCTTCTGAATAGCCTTGAAGAGCCCACGCATACCATTAACAGGACCCTCAAGCATTACTTCACCCTTAGTACTCGCAAACCTCAGTATGCCCCGCTTGTTGATCGTGCCCTGCTCAGTAAACTGGAGCCCAGTTATCTGGCGGAAACCCTCAGTAATAATATCCTCTTTCTTGAACACCAGCCCAGACTCACCAAAAAGCACGAGACGGAAATCAGTAATGTATATCTTGTATTTTGCCTCCTGATGTGTTACCTGAAAGTCGCTCCAAAACAGTATCTTCTCACCAGGTAACAGATAATTTTCAATGGGCATATACACTCAAAATAGGGCATCGAATATTAAAATAAGGAGGGTTAACTTGAGAAACCCTTGCCAGCCTCTTCAAGCATAGGGAGCTTGTGTGCTCGGTTCCACTGTGTCACAGTCACCAAGTCATATAACTTGAATCCTATACGCTTCAAGTACTCCTCTAACAAGTAGAGAGCCCGCGCAGACCCGTTACCGCTACCACCAGCACAGGCTATACCAATGTAGGGTTTCTCGCTATACCGTTTGAAGCCATGATATGTCTCTATTCGCCTCATTCTGTCTAGGAATGTCTTGGCTGACTCGCTGATATCCCACCAATAAACTGGTGTGGTGAATACCAATGCATCTGCATCTAGAATCTTGTCAATCAAACCAGCGAAATCATCCTTGAGCACACAGGTTCCTTCCCTGCGGCACTGACCCCAGCCACCATCGCATGCCTTGCACTTCTTGATAACCAATTCATTGAGGTTTACCAGCTCGGTCTCATGACCCGCTGTTTTCGCTCCTTTTAACGCCTGTTTCGCGGTCTCCGCCGTCAATCCATCAATGTTTGGACTCGTCTGAATAGCTAAAACTTTCATAATACTCAAAGATAGATGCGAGACGGGCACCTATAATTTAATGGGTTAACCCCTTTGAAGAATCCTCAAGACAGCCTCATCCATACCCGATAACCCCTCCTCGCTTAACTCTCCAAGAACCCGAGCAACATAACCAAGATCAGGCCTCAAAACACCTTGAACCCGATCCAAACCACCCCCACTCAACGCCAACAAGGCATAAAGATAGGACTCACCAGCAGCCGTCGAGACCTTCAAGGCACAACTTCCCTTGCCTCCATCACAGGTCATCCCCATAACAGAAGCTATCAGACTAGCTACAGCAACCTCAGCCTGTTCAGGAGAACCATGCGCAAGCTTCACGATGGCAGCCGATGAGCCTGCACCTGCTGCAACTGCGCATCCACAGATAGGAGTAAGTAGACCGGTATAGACCTTGATAAACCGGGTTACCAAGTGACTTAACGCCAGAGCCTCAGCCAACTCACGTTGGGTATTACCGTTTTTCTCAGCGTATAATGTCGGAGGTAAAATGGCTGTAATACCATGGTTTCCACTCCCAGCGCTGCTCATAACAGGCCAAGGACCACCACCCATCCGGGCATCAGCGGCAGCCCCAGCATAAGATTTTACCCTGTACAATAGATCACGGGACTCTATCCGGTTAAGATAATACCCTACGCCAAGACCCCAAGGCTCAGAGAGACCTTTCTCCGCGATTTTTATGTTCATCTCAGAGCCCTCTAAGAGATAATCAGCGGTCTCATCGGTTATACTCATGGCTAGCCTCCATAGGCTACTCATAGTTTGAGCGGCAAGCTCTTTCTCATAAGAAACAGAGCTCGACTCGGTAACATCTGTCTTACTAAATAGAATATCACCATCTTTTGCGACCTCAACGAGACTATCATGCCTACCAGAGATAACAGCAGAGACAGATTCACCGCCAGCCACGAGGGTAACCTTGGCATAAACATTTGGCACACCAGTCGCGACCTCTTGAGTAACCATCCCAGACTCAACTATGGTCTTTGCAGCCTCGACATCTTTGATAGTTATATCTTCAAGGGATTGAAGACCTTTCTCCGGGTCTCCAGCGATTGCCCCAAGAACAGCTGCTAGGGGGTTACCTGTACCACCATCAGTGCCTGGAACACCGACGTTAACTCCATTCTTATAGACATTACCAGAAAGCTCAATGTGTATTCGCTCAGCCTCGGCGCCTAGATACTTGGATGCAACAGCAGCTGCATAGGCTACAGCTCCAGGCTCTGTACAGCCAAGAGCTGGTTTAACCTCGTTTAGAAAAAACTCGTAGAGATTCATATCATAAGACTTGCGCAGGTGACTATTTACAGTTAACGTTTACCCGAAAAACTTGTCAAGGGTGGTCTTCTCACCCTTCTGCTCCATACCCTTCTGCATCTTCTCGACAGCACTCATCACCCGCTGCTGGCTAAAGTTGTGCTCGGCGCAGAGGAAACCTATGAGCCCAGCCACGTCTGGTCTATTCCACTCAAGCACATAATCAGAGGTAGTACGGGGTCTCAAGAAAAGCTCCTTGATCTCCTCGACGGGGTGGGGAAATTCAGCGTTCTTGATGTGGAGGATGGCTTCTTCGAGGTTTCCATGTTGTTTGATTAGCTTCAACGCCGTCTTTGGGCCTATTCCTTTGATGCCATCGGGGTTATAATCAGTTCCGACCAGTATTCCTAGGTCTATTAACTGGCTTTGATTTAGCCCCAAGTCCCTCTTTACCTTCTCAAGCTCCAGTATCTCGGGCTCGATCTTGATATACACATTCTTCCGTGGCAGTTTACGGCGTCCAGTAATACTTAGATTTCTAATATGCCTAGGAGCCCCATATAACAGGCTATCAAAGTCTTGGCTTGCCGCCCCCCAGACAGCCCCCTTTGCAGCCATATAGGCTGTTTGGGCTTCTCCCTCGCCGGGGGACTGTACCCAAGGGATGCCCATTAAAGTGAGAAGTTCTTTCGCCTCAGAGATAATATCCGTAGACGCCACCACAGATTGCTGGCCATAACGCCTCGCCTTCTCCTTATCCCCCTCCTCGACCGCTTTCTCGTATTCTTTCTTGGCGGCTCTACGGGTCTCTTGTCTCCGCTCTAATACGGTGCGTTTGAACCTGTGGGGGGAACCATCAAAAACATAGACTATCTTTACTCCCTGCTCCATCAAATTACTGTTTCGGTAAAGCAAGCCGCTAAGATGGCTGGTTATCCTGCCTTGACGATCCTTGAGGGGTTGACCATCCCTGCCCCTGATAATCGATAGAAACTGGTATAGAATATTGTTGCCGTCAAAGGCAACAGACCTGCCCTGCAGCTCATCTATGCTGAGCTTTCTTGCGTCAACTATATCCCCCAGCTGGACCCCCATATTGGGTCACCTAGGCAAGTTCTACCCTGCGTTTTCCACGGGGTATCCTGTAGACCTTGACCAAGCCCTGTATCTCCAACTTCATCAGGAGCGTGTTCAGGTCGTTCTCAGTGAAACCGCTGTTTGTCTTCTTTATTCGCTTGTATAGGTCGTCGAATTTTAGGGCGCCATTACGCTCTAAGAGTTCGATGAGTTTCGGGGTTATCAGTTTTACATCCATTTCTTTTTTTCTCCTATGCTATATTGATGGGTGGCTTGGTTTGTTCCCTGAATCGTTGCTGTGTGTTCTCATACCAGGTCAACATCTCTGGTGTGATGCTTGGCGCGACCTCTTTCATGGCGTTATCGAAGTCGTTCATCGTCACTTTGCTCGTGTCAGGATCTCGACGAAGGCTGTATAGTCCTGCCTCTCGTACGACGCTGTCTATGTCTGCACCGCTGTAGCCATTCATCTTGCGAGAGATGGACTCTAGGTTGACATTCTCATCGAGGGGCATGCTCTCGGTCTTGATAGTTATTATCTTGAGTCTGGCTGCCTCGTCTGGGGGTGGAACATAGACTCTTCTGTCGAATCTGCCTGGTCTCAGTACCGCTGGGTCTATGATATCTGGTCGATTGGTCGCCGCCAGCACTACAACGTTCTGTAGGCTCACCAATCCATCGATCTCGGTGAGTAACTGGCTGATGACGCGCTCAGTCACCCGGCTATCAGCGGCTGAGCCCCTTGATGGGACCAGCGCATCAAACTCATCAAAGAAGACGATGCTTGGCGCCGCCATACGGGCTTTCCTGAATATCTCCCTGATGGCTTTCTCGGATTCTCCCACCCATTTACTGAATATCTCTGGACCCCTAACGCTGATGAAGTTAGCCTCAGACTCTGTAGCCACAACCCGGGCGAGCAGCGTCTTGCCACAACCGGGTGGCCCATGGAGCAGTATCCCCTTTGGGGGGTTTATACCGATCCTGGTAAATCGCTCCGGGGTCTTGAGGGGCCACTCGACTGCTTCCCGGAGGTTCTCTTTCACTTGTTCTAGTCCGCCTACTGCGTCCCAGTGGATATTGGGTGCCTCGATGTATACCTCACGCATGGCTGTCGGTGTTACCTCTCTGAAAGCGTCCCTGATGTCTTGTTGTGTTACCACCATTACATCGAGTACTTCATGGGGTATCTTTTTCTCTTCGAGGTTGATCTGTGGGAGATAACGCCTCAATGCCTTCATGGCGGATTCCCTGCTGAGGGCTT
>CAZZFH010000012.1:0-16148 GCA_964653295.1 uncultured Candidatus Bathyarchaeia archaeon
ACTGGTGTAGCGCACCATCTCAGCAGAGGGCACATACCTAACTATCCGTTCGGCTAGCTCGATCTCTTTATCGTGGCTGAAACCGAAATGTGTCCCAGATGGAAGCTGTTTGGATACAGCGGCTATTATGTTGTCGTGAGCGTGGCCGAGTATCAAAGCCCCGTGACCAACCCAGTAATCCGTGTAAACATTTCCATCAACATCATAGACCTTTACACCCTTGGCGTGATCAACATAGAAGGGGTATGGGGGAAGAGCCCTAATCCCATAACTTACCCCAGCGGGTAGAACCTTGCCTGCGCGGTTGTACAATTCCTTGGATTTGCCTGTCCTCTGATTGTAACCAGACATATTATTCGCCTATGGGTCAAAATACAGGCTTCAGGGTTTAAAACATGAGGGTAGGGGTTTAAAGGGTGGGAGTTCGTTTACGCCTCTGTGAACCCGGAGAATATCAATGAGAGTATTGCCCAGTTGAAGATTCCCATGTCCCGGAACCCACTTGGTAAGACATTCAGCTACCTTCTACTGGAATCAAGGACCCTGATAGATACAGGGGTCCCTACAGAGGAAGCCTTTCAGGGGCTCAAGGATCAACTCAAAGAATACAATCTGCAGCCACAGGACATCGAGCGGGTTATCATTACTCATCTTCACAACGATCACATTGGGCTCGCTGAGGACCTACGTGGGTATGGTGCCGAGATCTGGGCTGGCGCGGTTGCCAAGACAAGGCAAGAGCAGATGGTCAAGGAGTGGGAGAATCTCTACGAGAATACCCTAAAGGAGCTTGATCTCTTCGGTGGACAAGAATACAGGAACAATATCACTCGCAACAGGTACGTCTTCAAGTCAGATGTACGCCCCATGCCAATTGACAGGTATCTTGATGATGGTGAGAAGATAAGACTCGGGGATCTTGAGCTTGAAGTCATCTGGACGCCTGGCCACAGCTATGAGCATATATGTTTACTGAATCAGGCTCAGAGGATACTCTTCAGCGGAGACCATGTACTACCAAAGATCACAAGCCATGTCGCCCTCTACAGCTACAGAAACCATGACCCACTAGACGAATACCTGACAAGCCTCGCAAAAGTAGAGGACATAGACGTAGACACCATTCTACCGGGACATGAATGGATATTCAACGACCTTAAACCCAGAGTACAGCAACTCTACAGACATCACAGGAATAGGCTCAATGAAATGAAAGCTACCCTTGAAGATGGCCCCCAGACAGTCTACGATGTTGGGCGCAAGGTTCACTGGGATAGCAGGCCTTGGCCTGAGATGACTTTCTGGACCAAGCGGATGGCTGCAACAGAAACCTATGCCCATCTTGTTTATCTACGTAACAAGGGTGAGATCAAGGAAGAGTTGTGTGGAGACACCTACTACTTCAGTCTTTAATTCGTGATCTAGCGGAATAATTTCCACAAAATATAGGAACAGAGTATATTGGTTCCCAGAACCAGCTAACTCGAGGAAAATTACATCTTAACGTTGTCTATTAAACTATTGAGTTGAGAATATCCCCCCTCCCGAAGGAGGAGGGCTCTTGGGGGAGTGTGACTAACGCCAGACCTTGATTCCACGTTCATGGAGGTACTGTGCAGCTAGATCCGCGATATCAGGACCCTTGAAGGGGATCTTTAGCGCCTTGGCTTTTCCCATGATATCCCGATACTGGATTTCCAGTGGTTTTCCACTGTCCTGATACTCTTCCAGTATAGTCTGAGCGATCTCTTCCGCAACCCTGAACTTTGGACTCAACATCCTGTAATGGTGCTTCAACGCCTTGGCCACCTCGTCGGGAGAGGCAGTGTCAATAGCCCATACTGTTGGCCTTGGGCCACCCTTACTGCGCTTTACCTTGCTCACTTTTAGCGCTGGAACTACTACGTCCATCGCCCTGAGCCTCTTGAGCGCCCTGTATACTGTTGCCTCGGGCATGTTCAACTCGCATTGTAGTACCCATGCGGTTGATGCGCCGTGGAGGCAGAAGTAAAGGAATGCCTCACTTACAGCGCTGCTGCTGAAGATTTTTTCGCTGAAACTCATGAGTTCCTGGATATTCTTCAGCGTGGTTGCGAGATCGTTTTTCTCATTTAATAACAATAACTTCCGGAAAACTTCCACATACTTGGCGAAGTTAGCATCACCGCCGGATCTCTTCACCGAGCGATTTTTATTCTTGTTTATACTTTTATCTAGGGCTACCGTGTTTGACACTTAAATCTAACTCCGGATCCCCTCACGGGGCAAGATGTTTACAGCAGCGATATGCTTATAAGTATACTTGTTAACAAGTAAACAAGTAAACAAATAAACTGGTGATACAGTAAACATGCCACGCAAAACCGTAGCCATTAGGGGATTAGACACCGAGCTTTACACGGAAGTCTTCTCAATGGCCAAGAAAGACGGAAAGAACGTGGCTGACGTCGTAAACAATGCCCTAGAGCAGTATCTCAATAATGATGATCCTGAAGCCATCGCAGCTGGCGTGACACTTTCTAACTCCGCAGAATTTATTCTCGCCATTGATGATGACGGCCAAATAAGCCTTTCTAAGGAAGATATAAAGGAAATAGCCATAGAAATGGGTCCTTTCGCCATAGAGAGCAACGGTAGCCTTGTTTTCGAGAAAGACGTAGATAAAAACGCCCTAGCACAGATAACTAGGATACAGGTAAAGAGTGGAACGGTAAAGGTTCCACGCAGCGCATATGCACAATTCCTAATAAAGTGCAAGATACAAGGAAAACTCGACAAGTATTGAGACCCGTTTTCACGGTAGCAGTGGGGGCTCAAGACGGGAGCTTCGAGGCGTTCCAACGAGGGATAGCTAGGGCTATCCAATACACTTCTCTTTGTTTAACAAAACTCGCTGGACCTGTTATACAGGATGTTCGTCTAGCGCGTATAACAGTGGATGGCTTGGATGCCACTGAAGTTTTGTTAAACAATTTGTCTGGTTGGGATTTTGATGTGGTTATTCTCGGTGGGGCTACCTTTGCTGGATTCAATATAGTTGATGTTGAAAATGTTTACAAATCCACTGGGAAACCGGTTATTGTTTTCAGCCCCAAGTTTCCAGACATGGACGCGACTCTATGGGCGCTGCGTAAACATTTCCCCGACTGGGAGATGAGGTGGAACAGATACGAGGTGTTGGGCGAGTTATACGAATTGAGTTTTGATGGTGCTCCATCTGTTTACTATGAGGTGGTGGGTGAATCAACAAGCTATGCTGAGAAGGTTCTAAGGGAGCAGGCGATAAATGGGCGTACTCCTGAGGCTGTAAGGGTAGCTGATTTGATAGCGAAAGGGGTCAGTCCAATCTTTCGAGGTCCAGTGGGATCTCATTATGGGTCTTGAGGTTGAAAACCGAGATGACCCCTGGTGTGGGTTCTATGTTCATTCTTTTCTGGTATAGGGTTTGATCCTGGAAACTACCGCTGGATATCAGTGTTATTCCTTTGTAGCGTTTTACCTCATGGATGTGAATATGGCCCATTAACACAACGTCCGGGACGTCCTTGATCACGAGTCGATCAACCGTCTCAGGCGCTATAGGGGTAGACTGCCCATATGTTGGAGCAATATGCCTGCACCTGAGTAGCAACTCTACTGCAGTCACTGGGTTACGAAAATCATGACCCGGGGTCGACCCCAAGATATCTGAGAGGGCGGTCCCATGTGCTACAAAGACCTTGACCCCATTCAATGTCAGTGATATCGGGTTGGGAGCCATATGGATTCGCGGATTAGCATATAAACTGGGGGCATGGGACTCTGGGATGGCTGGCTGGGGTAGGCTTCTTCGTACAGCATCGTGGTTGCCGGGAATAATTATTGTCTCAATGTGATCAGGGAGTCGGTCCAGAAGCCTTGCTGCTTCCTCATACTGAGCCTTCTGTGTAGAAATCGTCAACTCGTCAAGCTGGTCCGGGAATATACCGATACCATCCACGAGGTCTCCAGCTATAACAAGATATTTTACCTGTGAGGCGAGGTCTCTGCTTGGCTTGGGGCCAAGGTCCTGATTCATCCAGCGAATGAATTTTTCAAAAAGATCAGCGCGGTAATACCTACTCCCAATATGAACATCCCCCACAAATACCGCAGAGATATTCTCTTCGCTTCTCTTTACCTCGTGCATGGGGACATCTGGCCAGATGAGATCGTTTGCTATCATCAAGTCCTCTCGATACCGGAGACCATCAATACAGATGACTTGATCCTCAAGAATCTCGAGACCTTTCTTAATCGTCTCCTCCCCACTCACCATTACGGTTGATACTGTGTCCTTGTCTTCTAATTCGAGGAAGAGCCTGTTGTTTCTGGCGCTCTTACTTTTTACCATTCCTATGGTCTTGAATTTGGTCTTCAATGGAAGCTTGATGGCGGTTGATAATGAGATTGCGTCGCGAAGGTCTACTCTTCTTTTAATGATGGATTCGAGCTGGATGAGCCTGCTGTTAAAATAATCAATGTAACCATCAGAGCTTCCAATGCTCTTTGTCTCATCTGGATAATGAATCTCCAGACTGCTCCTTGCTACAGCGGCGTAGGGTTTCTGCTTTGGCTTGGGTTTGGGTTTAGACTGGAAAAAATCTATGTCAAGAATAAAGACATCTGGTTGTGAGGAGGCTCTCTTTAACGCATCATCAACTATCTGTGTTACCTCATCAACACTCTTGTTTTGTAAAAAGGTGAAGACCTCGGGGCTAAGTTGATAGCCTTGGGCCAGCACCCTCTGAAGTGCTTGGAGATGTTCCTCAGTCAAACTGGATCGGTTACTTTGCAGCTAATAGATAGTCTACCCTCGCAGGGGCAAAGGTCTCGATTATAACAGCTGCTTCGGGTCCATTGGCGACGAACTTGTGTTCCTCGTTTGGTGGGATGAACCATGCTGCGCCTGGCTTGGCCTTGACTGTCTTGCCTCCAGAGGTGAGCTCCCCTGATCCTGCGATCAAGGTGCCCATCTGTTCCTGGTGGTGGCCGTGCCAATCGACAACGGCTCCTGGGTGGATGACTATGTAGCACATGGTGGCGTGCATACCATTTCCAATTATTCTGATATCTACTCCGGGTACGGGCTCGAGGCGCGGCGCCTCTTCCCAAGTTGTTGCTTGCATAGGACAGACTAAGGCAGTGATCCTATTTGAATTGTTAGAGCCCTATGGTCGAGGACTCGTTTTGCTCTAGGATGAGGTCCCTTATCTCTTTCCTGATGCTGTACCGGTAGGGCATACTGTTGGTGTTGCGGTCGATGAACCCCTTATCGTATAGCTTCTTCAGTAGCCTCGCTGTATGCTCACGGGTCTTCTGTATCTGCTCTTTTATCTCAGGGACGGTGCCCTCACCGAAGTCTACGATCATCTTGAGGACTTCCAGTTCTGTATTTGTGAGGGTTTGAAGGATATCCTCGCCTTGCACGGGTATAGGTGCATCCACGGGTCCTTGCGGTGAAACGATTACTCTTGGCTGTGAGGCAAGTTTGGATAGATCTTTCTTCATTGAATCAATTGATTCCTCTATCCCATCAACACGATCTGATAGCTCCTTTACTTTTTCAAGCCCTGCAAGCGTGGCTTCGCTATCTCCCTGTTTAGCTGAGATGGCTTCACTTGCCATGTATTTTACCTGAAGAGTCTCTCGTTCAAGCCTATCTAGGTCAGACTCCATGCGTTTAACTTGCCTCGTGAACCCGGAGGTTATGTTTCTGACGATGCCTTTGCTGTCCTCGTATTCTGTTTGAGCCATCTTGATGCGCTGGTAGAAGATGTAGCTAGCTACTATGGTCACTATGAATAATGCGAAGGTTGTGAATACTAGCGCCATCAGTATCAATGTATGAACAGGGAGTCCAAGTTAATTACAGTTGCGAAATACAGAACAATTCATTCTCACTTAAACGATGGTTTACTGGTTAAACAATCCTGTTTTGTTTGAATTGTTTACTTGTTTACAAGAGGTCTTGTTTAATATGTGTTTAAATTAAGCTGTTCAAATAAGACGTGATACTCTTGAGCAAGCGACAGGCGAAGATTAACATCACGGGAAGGGTGCAAGGCGTAGGTTTTAGGCCCTTCATCTATAGGATGGCTGTGATGAATAATCTTCGTGGTTATGTTATCAATCTCGGGGATGCTGGTGTCGAGATTATTGTCGAGGGTTCAAAGAAAGATATTGAAAAGTTTCTCGTTGATGTGGAAGAGAACGCTCCAGAGGTCTCTGATATCGAGGACATAATAACAGAGTATCATATACACACAGGGAAATTCAAGAAATTCATCATTGATAAGAGCAAATCAACGGGAAAGGTCGCATCAGGGATTTATCCACCAGATATAGGTATCTGCCCAGAGTGCCTCAAGGATATGGAAGATCCTCAAGGGCGCTGGTATGATTATCCTTTCACTGCTTGTGCTTGGTGTGGTCCACGGTTCACATCAGTAGAATCCCTGCCTTATGATCGTGAGAGAACTCATATGCATGATTTTCCCCTGTGTCAAGATTGTACACGAGATTATTATGATCCACTTGACAGACGCTTTGATGCCCAGGGAATCACCTGCAGTCAATGTGGGCCAACCATGAGCCTCTACGATGCATCAGGCAACAGGATTGAGGCTGATGATCTGTTCAAGGAGACTGCTGGCTACATTAATCAGGGTTCGATTGTTGCTATCAAAGGGATAGGTGGGATTCATCTATCATCGCTTGCCACGAGAGACGATGTCTTGGAGGAGTTCAGGCGCAGGAAGGATAGGAAGAATCAGCCTTATGCGTTGATGTCTCCTGATCTTCAATCAATCAAGGAATACGCTGTTGTTTCTGATATTGAAGAGCAGCATCTGAGGTCTTGGAGAAAGCCAATTGTTTTACTCAAGAAAAAACACAAGATCATCTCAGATCTCGTTGCACCAGGACTCGATACAGTAGGGGTAATGCTGCCCTACTCGGGTATCCAGACTTTGTTGTTCAAGCATCTTGACGAGGTTGCATTGGTTATGACTAGTGGAAATAGGCGTGGATTGCCCATGGCTATAACCAATGAGGCTGCTTTTGAGGAGCTTGGTGGGCTGGCTGATTACTTTTTGCTTCATAATAGGCGTATTATCAATAGGTCAGACGATTCTGTACTTCGGATTATCGGTTATAGACCTGCGTTTACACGTAGATCTCGGGGTTATGTGCCAGATCCAATCAATATTCCAGTTAGAAAAGAGATAGCTATCGCATTGGGAGCAGAGCTTAGGAACGCTGCAGCCATAGCGACTAAGGGCAAAGTGTTTATGACTCAATATCTTGGGGATGTTGATACCTTAGAGGGATTGGATTTCGAGAAAAACGCTATCCAGACAATGCGTGACCTGTTGAATATCACACGTAACCCCGATGTGATGGCGTGTGACCTCCATCCAGAGTATATGACATCACAATACGGGCAAGTGATATCACAAGAGATAGGTGTTCCGCTGGTTAAATCACAACATCATCACGCTCACATCACATCAGTCATGGCCGAACACTCGATAAAAGATGAGGAAGTCATTGGGATAGCGTTAGATGGGGCTGGATACGGTCAAGATAGGCAAATTTGGGGCGGAGAAGTACTAAAATCAACATATTTAGACTATAAAAGGGTCGGTCAATTAGAATATCTTCCCATGCCTGGAGGAGATTTATGCGCCTACCATCCCTACAGAATGCTTATAGCCGGATTAACAAACGCAATATCTGATGATGAGATACGTGATATCACAGAAAATCACATAAATCACGTGTTACCTCACGGAAAAAATGAGCTGGAACTGATTTTAAAACAATCTAGACGAGATGATATACTCAAAACATCTAGTTTTGGACGTGTTTTGGATTCATTATCAGCGTTATTAGGGCTTACATATTATAGATCCTATGAGGGAGAGCCTGCTATGCTCCTTGAAGCCTTTGCCAATAAAGGATCTTATCAAAACATAGAATACCAACCAAAAATTATACAAAACAATGGAAAATATGTTCTCAATACATCAAATATGCTCAAATATCTAACAAATTACCAAAATATGTTTAAAAAACAAGATATAGCTTCATTTGGTCAAAAATATCTCGCAGAAGGTATATCAGAAATCGGTTTAAAGATAGCGGAAGAAACAGGCATCGCTAAGTTTGCATTGTCAGGGGGAGTATTTGTAAATGATTTTATCACATCATATATCACTAAGAGATTATCAAAAGAAGGATATACGGTATTAAGAAATCATAAAGTCCCCCCAGGAGACGGTGGATCAGCCCTTGGTCAGGCTGTAATTGCGTTACATCATGTGATATGATGTGATATCACAACAGCTTTATGCTAGTTGGTGTGGCCAACTGGGTTATACCATCTATCAGCTCATTTTCAAAACGCTTTAGATCTGTTTTGTTTATCTCTAAACCTGTTGATTCTATCATAGCTGAGTACTCTTTGAGTTTTTCAGCTAAAACATAATAATCGTCGAAGGGTCTCGTATCGAATACTCCAATATAACTCAATAAAACGATGGTAAATATACTCGATATCACATTCTTACGTGCTTGTGATAAAGACCTGCTAAAAGAGCCTCTACTTACATTTTTGGTTCTAAAAAGAGTTTTTTCATCAAAAGAGAGCTTTTCATCTGATATAATGTCCATTAACATATCAATAACAAGTGTTTCGAACTGTGTACGGGTTAAATTGCTGTTATTTAGTAAAATATCCGTTAATGGGTCTTGAAATGTCTTTTGGATTATTTTTTGATATTCTTTGGAACTCATTTTAGCTTGACCTCACAAGAATATCATATTCACGTGAATATATGTGTGTTGACAAATTTGTATACGAGAAACCGGGGTTTATACAGGGGGATTCACCCCCATAAAATGCATAATAAATATAAAAATAACAAAAATATAACAGGTAATTAACATATATATGTAATAATGTGTCTTGGAAACCCTTAATTCCTTATTGTCCAACCATAAAACGACATGGTTACCCTGAAGGATCTGAGTATAAATTGTCAAAAAGTAGAGCCAAAAATCATCGAATTCATACAAACTAACATAAAAAATGCGCATCTAAAAGGTGCAGTAGTATCCGTAAGCGGAGGAATCGATTCAGCAGTAACATTACACTTAACAGTTAAAGCACTGGGCCCAGAAAACGTCACAGCCATAACCATGCCTGAGCGTGATGTCACACCAAAATGTGATATCATGGATGTGATGTTACACTGTAGAGAGCTAAATCTCACATGTAACACGATAGATATCACGCCTATGTTACATGTGATGCAACACAATCTCACAAAATATGACTCAACGGACAGGATCTCATCGGGAAATATCCGTTCACGCCTTAGGATGATCATTGCATATTATTACGCCAATCTGGAGCGTAAGATGGTCATGGGAACCTCGAATAAAACAGAATTACTCACTGGGTTCTTCACAAAACACGGTGATGGAGGAGTTGATCTGATGCCTCTCGGTAATCTGTACAAGCACAACATCAAACAATTGGCCAGATATCTCGAAATCCCACAAAATATCATCAATAAAGCGCCTAGTCCGGGTTTCTATCCAGGCCACACTGATGAAAAAGAACTGGGATGCGACTATGATACCATAGATTTGATGCTGTATCTATGGGAAAAGGGATACATTAACAAAGAGATATCCCAGATACTCAATGTCCCAATAAAAACCGTTGAAAGCATAATCAGCCGCATAAAAGCAAATGAACATAAACGACGGCTTCCACTAATCTTAAGACTGAGTTAAACAACCCCTATGCATTGGAGAAGATAAAATGGGCCGAAAAAGACAAAAAGTAGTCAAAATAACGAGACAAAGACTTCCAGATCAATACCTATGTCCAAACTGTGGAATGAATACAGTCACGATTATTCTGAAGCAAGATGATGGCGTCGGTAGAATAATCTGTGCAAGCTGTGGCCTCAAAGACCAGTTCCCGATCCCAGAAAACACACAGCCCGTAGACGCCTATTGTATTTTCGTAGATAGTTACTACGGCGTCGAGGAGCCTTCGGTACAATGATGGGAAAAACCGAGAAATATCTGCTCGATGAGATTAAAAAGAAAGGCACTATCCACTTCACCCTAGTTGATCCTGATAAGTCATCAGGATATGATTGTGCAAACATAGCTGCAGAAGCCGAAAAAGGCGGCTCAACCGCCATAATGATAGGCGGCTCAACCCTAGCATCACAAACAGACCTAGATGAGGCAGTCCAGCGAATCAAATCAAAGGTAAAGATACCTGCAATATTATTCCCAAACGGCCCAATGGGAGTAAGTAAACACGCGGATGCCCTCTGGTTCATGTCCCTGTTAAACAGCCAAAACCCATACTATTTCATAGAAGCCCAGATGCTATCAGCGCCAATAATTAAGCGATACAAACTCGAGGCTATACCAATGGGGTACATTATCGCAGGTGAAGGCTGCGTTGCGGGATACATTGGTCATGCAAGACCAATAAACTTCAGACACCCCAAGCTAGCAGTCGGATACAGCCTAGCAGCAGAAGCCCTTGGCATGAGGTTCGTTTATCTAGAGGCGGGTAGTGGAGCACCTGAGCCCATCCCGCCAAAACTGGTTGGAGCAGTCACCAAACACGTAGACATACCAGTTATTGTTGGGGGAGGAATTAGAAACCCACAGGCAGCGCTAGCAGCCAAGATGGCTGGGGCTAGCGCCATAGTGACTGGGACCCTTGTGGAAGAAGAGTCACAGGTAAGGGAGAGAATCAGGGAGATAGTTGCGGCTATCTCCGACTAGTTTTCTAGCTAATTCCTATTAAGATACAGTTTAAAGCTCCAAGAGGCATACACATAGCCACTGGATTCATACAGACACCGGTGCGCCCTAACTTGATAGATATAGAAATGCCTCCCCATTACGAGAAATATTTCACTGAATTAGAGAACAAACTAAACAGGCTCTATAAGATAGCGGAGAAGGCACGTAGCAAGGGATTGGATGCAAGCCTTGAGGTTGATGCCAAGATCACTACTGACATCGCGGAGCGCATCGAGAAACTCATTGGACCCCCAGGGATCACCCAGCGGATGAGAGAACTGGAAAACATGGATCGCAGGGAGATGGCGTTCAAGATAGCCCAAGAGATTGCCCTAGGCAGATTTGGGGTAATGGAGAAGGAAAAGGCGGCGGATCAAGCTATCCGGACAGCGTTGGCAATTATTACTGAAGGGGTTACTGTCGCCCCCATTGAGGGCATTCCAGAGATCAGGATCAAACAAAACCCAGACAGAACCCAGTTCCTATCAGTCTACCTTGCAGGACCCATAAGACCCGCGGGAGGAACCGCCCAAGCACTGACCTTGGTTATCGCTGATGTTGTGCGAAGGGCGCTAAACCTGGATAAGTGGCATCCAAATGAGGACACGGTAAACCGGTTTATAGAGGAAGTTAGAGTCTATGAACGTAATGTTAGACGATTCCAGTACCACGTTACAGATGAAGACCTTGAACTAGCCATGAAGGCGCTACCAGTCGAGCCCACGGGAGTCTCAACAGACCCATACGAGGTCTCCAATTACCGCGACGTACAAGGGATAGACACCAACAGGCTCAGAGGAGGCGCCCTCATAGTCGTAGTAGATGGAGTAGTAGGCCGCGCGCGCAAGCTCTGTGGCATCTGTGAGAACATAGGGATAGAGGGCTGGGATTGGCTCAACAAGCTGGGTCAGAAAAAAACCGAGGAAAACGGGGAAAAGAAGAAGCCTACAGCCCAGTTCATGGAAGAAATCATCGTAGGGAGACCAGTTTTCAGCTTTCCCAACGCCGAGGGCGGCTTCAGGCTCAGATATGGCCGCGCACGCACTACAGGGCTGGCGGCATGTGGGATACACCCAGCAACCATGATTGTTTTGAATAAATTCATGAACACTGGTCTCCAGTTAAGAGTAGAGTTTCCAGGAAAATCAGCAGCAGTCTGTCCGGTGGATAGCATTGAGTCTCCTGTTGTACGTTTGAAGAATGGTTCTGTGGTGCGGGTGGCTGATGAGGAGCAGGCTTGGGCGATCTATGATGATGTGGAGCACATCTTGTTCAACGGGGACATCTTGTTCAACGCTGGCGACTTCATCCAGTTCAACCAGCCACTACGCCCAGCAGGCTATGATGAGGACCAATGGAGATACGACCTAGAGCACTGCATAGCGAACATAGGGGAAAAGTCTGTTGAAAAGATAACAGAACTCAGCATAGAGAGAATCAAAGAGCTACTCGCAGACCTGATGAACCCACCAAGCCCAGAAGAAGCACTCAAACTAGCCAGACTCGACGCACCATTACATCCAAGATACACCTTTGACTGGTCCAAGATCAAACTACCACAACTACTAGACCTGAGGAACACCATCGCCGACCAATGGGAGACCAAGGAAAACGGCATCACCCTCACGAGAGAAGAAAAAAATGCAGTGGAAATACTCTTAGTACCTCACAGGGTATCAAAAAGTAGGATATATTTCGACGAGCTTGAGGTTATACTTGAAAATTGTCTCGCATTAGATCACCGATACGCTGAGGCGGAAGCAGAGAGCAGCCTTGAACAGGTAAATCAGTGGGCAGGTTTCGCGATAAGGGAGAAAGCCTACGTATATGTTGGGGGAAGGATGGGGCGCCCAGAAAAAGCCAAGGAGCGCAAGATGAACCCATACATCCACAGCCTCTTCCCAGTGGGAAACGCTGGAGGGCCCCAGAGAGACATCACCCGACCCAGAAAAGGAGACAAAATCAAGGTAGAACTCGTTAATCTCCAGTGCCCAGAGTGTGGATATGAGGCAACTGGACTATTATGCGATAACTGTGGCTCCAAAACAGTATTGGAGAAGCAATGTCCACGGTGCAAAATAAAGACGGATTCAGATACTTGCCCAAGGTGTAATATCGATACTGTTGGGTATACGTGGGTTGAGCTAGACCTTAGGGAAGAGTTGGAGAAGGCACGTAACTATATTGGTGGACAGATACCGCCTAAGATCAAGTGTGTTAAACGCCTTATGAACGCCCAGCGTATCCCAGAGCATTTAGGGAAAGGCATCCTCAGAGCACGATACGATCTCAGCGTCTTCAAGGACGGCACCCTCAGATATGATCTAACGGACATCCCGTTGACCCACTTCACCCCTGATGAGGTTGGTACAAGCGTTGAGAAACTGCAAGAGCTAGGATATGTTTACGATACAAATGGAGACTCCTTAACACGTGGAGACCAGATGCTTGAGCTATTCGTACAAGACATAGTACTACCAGAAGACTGCGGAGACTACCTAGTCAAGGTAACCAAGTTCCTAGATGATGAAATCAGGGACTTTTACAAGATGGACCCAGTCTACAACAAAGAGAAACGAGAAGACCTGATAGGAGAGATAGTACTAGGACTAGCGCCACATACAAGCGCGGCAATAGTAGGTAGGCTCATCGGTTGGACCAAGGTGAGAAACTGCTACGCCCACCCATATTGGCATGCAGCCAAGCGCAGGAACTGTGATGGAGACGAGGACGCGGTAATGATGGGCCTAGACCCACTGCTAAACTTCAGCAGAGCCTACTTGCCTGAGCAGCCGGGAGGCTTGATGGATGCTCCGTTATTCGTAATCCCCAACCTCAACCCAAGCGAGGTAGACAAGGAAAGCCACAACGTAGACGTAATCAAGAGATATCCCCCCGAGTTCTACAGGATGAGCATGCGTGGAGCCAAACCCAACGAATTTGGTCCACTCGTAGATACACTGGAAGGAAGACTGGGAACACCGGCGCAATATACTGGGTTTAGCTATACACATGAATGCACAAACATCAATTTGGGAAGCCATTTGGGGGCATACAATGAGCTCCCGTCAATGCTTGAAAAATTGGAGAGCCAATTAGACCTCACCAAGAAGCTACGAGCAGTGGATGGCAAGATTGTGGGTCTAAAGATATTGAATAGCCACTTTATGAAGGATATAGTAGGCAATCTTAGGGCTTTCACACGACAAGGCTTCAGATGCAGTAAATGCAATAAGAAGTATAGGCGTCCACCATTGAAAGGGGTCTGTGACCGTTGTGGAGGATCGATACTGCAGACGGTTTACAAGGGGGGTATAAAGAAGTATCTCGCCCCCGCGAAAGGCATCATCGAGAAGTATGATTTAGGCGAATATTACGTAGATCGCATAAAATTGGTGGAGGAAGAGATAGAGTCTCTCTTCTGGGAGGAGGAATCGGAGGAGACCCATAGCCAGTTTAACCTAACAGACTTTATGAAACCAAAGACAAAGGGCTAGTTCAAGAAAGCTTATTATTTAACAGCTGAGTAATCAAGGCGAACAACAATGAGTAAGAAAAAGAAACAACAGAGTGCGGGAATGCCTCAGAGCAGCGCTGGATTAATGAGGTTCTTCCAAGATGAGACCAACGGTGTGAAGGTCCCACCAGAATTCGTTATAGGAGCGGCAGTTTTACTCATTGTGACCGTTATCGCGGCACGAGTATTCTTCCCCGTACTATAGACACCCAGAGTATTCTGGCATAATATATCACAGGAGAATGCAACTCGGTGTCGAGCCCAAAACCCAACCTAGTAATCATGGGAAACAAACCCATAATGAACTACGTAGTAGCATGCCTCACATTATTCAATGAGGGCGCCGAGACTATAAGAATCAGGGCTAGGGGTAAACACATCAACAAGGCAGTTGATACTGTTGGGCTCCTACGGAGAGTCTTCCTGCCAAACCTAAGAGTAGTGAAGGCAAATACGGGAACGGATCTTTTGACCAGAACAGACGGCAATCAGGCCCATGTATCTATTATAGAGATCGTAATTGCTGCCAGTTAAGCAGTTTTTTAAGCATATGGCGTAACCCTTCAAGGAAGGGAAGCAAGGATGTCATATCCAAAGATTAAGGTCACTCCGCCGGGTCCCAAGGCAAAGAAGATTGTCGAGAGGGATGCGGCGGTTATTTCACCGAGTTTCGGAAGAGCCTACCCGCTTGTTGTTGAGAGTGCTGAGGGAAACATCGTCAGGGATGTTGATGGGAACGAGTTCATTGATATGAATGCTGGTCTCGCAGTATGCAGTGTAGGACATGGTCACCCAAAGCTCAAGAAAGCCATCAAGGATCAGGTGGACAAATTCATCCACTACAGTTATACTGATTTCTTCTACGATGACTATGTTGATCTCGGGGAAGAGCTGAGCAAGATACTTCCCATGATGGGAAAGAAGAAGGTATTCTATGGCAACAGCGGCGCTGAAGCCATCGAGGCAGCCATGAAGGTAAGCCGATGGCACAGTGGAAGACAGGGTTACATTGCGTATATTGGGAGCTTCCATGGTAGAACCATGGGGGCAATAAGCCTAACAGCGTCCAAGCCCTATCAGAGGCGCAAGTTCAGCCCATTGATCCCGGGTGTAGAGCATGTATTCTATCCATACTGCTACAGGTGTCCATTCAACCTAGAATGCCCAAGCTGTGGTTATGCATGTGTAGACTATATTGATGATTACCTTTTCCACAAATATGTTGCACCAGAGGAGGTAGCGATGCTCATAGCTGAACCCATACAGGGTGAGGGCGGCTACGTGGTGCCTCCAGATGGCTACTTCAAGAAACTCAAGAAGCTGCTCGATGAGTATGGGATACTTTTCGCTGTAGACGAGGTGCAATCTGGGGTAGGAAGAACTGGTAAATGGTGGGCTATAGAACACTTTGGTGTAGAACCAGATATTTTATGCAGTGCAAAGGGAATCGCAGCAGGATTACCATTGGGCGTGATGGCTAGTAAAGCCGAGATACAGGATTGGACACCTGGAAGCCATGCATCAACCTTCGGAGGGAACCCGGTTAGCTGCGCAGCAGCATTAGCAGTACTTGACATCATCAAGACCGAAAAGCTACTCGATAACGCCACAGAACAAGGTGACTACATAAAAAAACGGTTGGAGGAGATGAAAGAGACCCATCCAATGATCGGTGATGTTCGCGGTAAGGGACTCATGGTAGGCGTTGAGATCGTAAAGGACAAGGACTCCAAAGAGGTCGCACCCAAGGCTACTGAAGCGGTCA
>CAZZFH010000013.1:0-15596 GCA_964653295.1 uncultured Candidatus Bathyarchaeia archaeon
CGATGCCATCAGGAAATATGGTGTGGAGTTGATCATAGAGGGTGAGGAGTATATGGTATCCGAGAGGCTCGCCCGTCGCATCGAGGAAGAGGAGGGCATGACCTTTGTCTCTGCCTATAATGATATTGATCTCATCAAAGGACAGGGCACCATAGGGCTTGAGATGATCGAGGATCAGCCAGACCTAGACACCATACTTGTACCAGTGGGTGGGGGAGGACTAGCCTCAGGGATCGCATCTGTGTACCAGCAAGCGACAGACGCAAAGGTAATCGGGGTCCAGAGCGAGACCAGCCCAGTAATGTATGAGTGCGTAAAGAAAGGATACATCCACGATATCCCACTGAAGGATACATACGCGGAGGGACTCCACGGGGGACTAGAACCGGGAAGCGTCTCCTTCGAGCTTTGCCGCGATAATATCGATGACTGGGTAATAATTACAGAGGAGAATATTCTCGCCGCCATTAAGTACATGCTCCATGAGAGCCACATGCTCGTAGAAGGCGCGGGGGCAGTAGGAGTAGCAGCATTATTAGCTGATCCAACGCGCTGGAAGGGAAAGAAGATTGGAGTAGTTATTAGTGGGGGTAACCTAGGGCTAGAGACCCTCAAGCTGGTTGTCTAGGATACACATCTCATAAACAATTAACCAAACTTATTACCTTATAATCCAAGGTAGAGCCTACCATGAAGCGCATCAAGATCAAAGCCGAGAACTGCGCCGGGTGCAGACAATGCGAGATGGTGTGCAGCTTCCAACACAGTAAAAAGTTCAGCCCCAGCCTCGCAAGGGTTACAGTCCACAAAGACGACAGCGACGGACTGGACTACCCCGTCATGTGCCACCAGTGCAGCCAATGCCCACCCATAGAAGCCTGCCCAACAGGAGCAATATCAAAGACAGCCGAGGGATGGACAGGGGTAGACTGGCAGATCTGCATAGGATGCGGAGCATGCGTAGAGGCATGCAAATACGATGCCATCAAGCTCACAAACGAAAAAGTACTCATCTGCGACCTCTGCGGAGGAGAACCAGAATGCGTTAAACGATGTCCCACAGGAGCTCTAGAATATGTTGAGGCACCAGAGTCAACCGAGACACCAGAACAGGCATTCAACCGGCTGAGGGAGGCGTGGAACATTGAGTAAACTCTATGGATACGCCGGAAAAGTGCTCAGGATCAACCTCACAGACAACAAGATAACCACAGAGCCACTGAACCCAAAGGAAGCAAAACTATTTCTCGGCGGTAGAGGACTAAACGCCTACAAGCTCTACAGAGAAATACCAGCAAACACAGACCCAATGGGACAAGAAAACAAGCTAATGATAGCCACAGGACCCATGGTTGGCACCATGTTCCCAACAGCAAGCCGCTTCAACGCCTCAGCCAAGAGCCCACTCACAGGAATCTTCGGTGATACCAACGCTGGAGGTCACTTCGCGCCTGAGATAAAGTTCGCAGGATACGATCAAATAATCATCGAGGGCAAAACCGAGAAACCCAGCTACATCAACATCTCAGATGATCACGTAGAAGTAGAAGATGGAAAAAAGGTCTGGGGAAAAACAGTCTTTGAAACAGACAGGATCATCAAACAATCCCATGAAGACAAGAGAATACAGACCCTGATATGTGGTCCAGCAGCAGAAAGAGGAGTAAAATACGCTGGACTCTTCGCCAACCAAACCAGAGCAGCAAGTAGAACCGGCATGGGAACCGTGATGGCCAGCAAAAACATCAAAGCAGTAGCAGTCAGAGGCACAGGCACCATCGAGGTCGCAGAACCAGAAACCTTCGAAAAACTTGTACTAAAACTAGAGAAAGAGATCAGAGAACACGAGCAATACGCAGGACGCCGCCAAATGGGAACCACAAGGATACTCATGATGGCAGACAAAGCAGGATTCCTACCAACAAGAAACTATACACAGGGAACCTTTGAGCACGCGGATAAGGTAAGTGGAGAAAGATTAGCAGCCGAATACAATGTTAAAACAAGGGGCTGCTTCGCCTGCACCATCCCATGCAGCAGGATATACACCATCAAACAAGGACCATACAAAGGACTCCACGGAGAAGGACCAGAATACGAGAGCCTAGGCAGCTTCACCTCACGCATAGGAAACCCAGACATAGAATTAGCACTCAAAGCCAACGACCTATGCAACCAACTGGGAATTGACGCCCTCAGTACCGTAGGATGTATCGGATGGGCTATGGAGCTCTATGAGAAGGGCTTACTCAGTAAAGATGAGACAGGCGGTCTTGAACTCAACTGGGGAAACCCCGAAGCCATACTCACCCTAATTCAGCAAATAGCAGACAGGGAAGGATTCGGAGACATTCTAGCAGATGGCTCAGTAAAAGCCGCGGAAAAACTGGGAAAAGGACTCGAATACACCGTACAGGTCAAGGGAATGGACCTTATCATGGCCGACCCCAGAGGACTCAAAGGATTCGGGCTAGGATACGCAGTCGCCACTAGAGGCGGTGATCACCTACGCAGCGAACCATTCATAGAACTAAGCGACGACCCCAGCATAGGTGAGAGAATGTTCGGAGCCCCCGGGGCAACAGTCAGGATGGCTGATACAGGTAAGGGAAAACTGATCAACTACTTTGAGGACTGGTGCGCAGTAATAGACGCCCTCGAGGTCTGCAAGAACATAATGCAGAACATGATGCTCCTAGAATTCCCAAGAGCCGCATACGCCTACAAAATAACAACCGGAATCGAATTAACACCAGAAGAAACCCAGATGGCAGGCGAACGAATAACAAACATCGAACGCATGTTCGGAATAAGAGAAGGAATCACAAGAGCCGACGACTACCTCCCCAAAAGATTCATGACCACACCCCTCAAGGAAGGAGCCAGCGCAGGAACCGTACTCAAACTAGACCAGATGCTAGACGAATACTACCAAACCAGAGGATGGAACCCCGAGACAGGACACCCCACACCCCAGACACTGAAGAAGCTACAACTAGACTACGCCATCCCCACCTACCAAATCACACAGATTAACACCAATTCCTACACCGAAAAAATGCACCGAATAACCACCAGCGGACCCCAACAAATAGGTATATATTCAGCCCAACTTCCCCTATTCGCTGAACAAGATGCCCATCTGTGAGATCTGCGGAATGGAAGTAACCGAAGTCCAAGAATGCAAAGAATGCCAATCCAAATTCTGCGAGGAATGCGGAGACAACAAACAACAACTATGCTATGACTGCCTAGGATGGACAGACAACATAGAAGAAGACTGGGCAGAGGACGATCTAAACTAGACTACCTACTGATTTATCTGTAAGTTAAGACAATCCAATAAGACAATGAAAAGAACCGGGCAAGAAGCCACCCATATACAAAGGGTCTCACTTGCCCTGCTTCTCATAATCATCATTACCCCATTATCTATCCCAGAGGCAGCAGCAGCCAGCAGCGACCTCTCGGGAATAGTACTGGATGAGACCACAGGAGAACCCATCCCAGACGCTAAATTAACTATACTCTCCAGGCGATCAGGTGGATACTGGTATCGAAGATGGTCAAGCTTTGGCTCAACTACTACCGATAACCAAGGAAGATACAGTCTAAGACTAGATACAGACGCCAATTACCTCATACTCGTATCTCATCTCAACCAAGATGGCGAACACGACTACATACCACAAGGAATATACCATAACCCCACCACTGAACAAGAAGAAAAAAACATCCAACTCTGGCAAGCATCAATAATCCGCTTCGAGGGCTTGGCGTACTTCATAGAAACCACAGCAATACCAGAAACCACATTCAGGATACTCGAACCCAACTCAAAAGAAATAATCCCATATGGTTCACTCAACCTCATATATGGCCCGGGCTCGGGAAGCATATCAAGTCACCTAAACCTAGCCACAAACAAAGTTTACGTACCATCAGGCAGAAGATTCCAAATAGAAACCCAGTCATTCATCTCACGAAGCGGTGAAAACATCCACGAGAAACTCACCATTGATGATTATAAAGAAACGACACTAGCCCCCGGGGAAATCATCGAGATTGATCTACGAAGCTATGTATTACCCCAAGGGATAACAAAGCTACAGAATGAGACCGAGACAATTGAAAAACTCATCATGGCGAAGGAAGAGGAGGGATTCTTCTTCTCGGTTGAAAGACAGCAACTCAGCAAGATCAAACTGACTACAAATGCGGCTATATCATTAATAGAACAAGAGAGCTATGCAGAGGCATTCACCAAATCGCGTGAGACCTATGTACTGATCTCAGACCTCGACAACGGGCTCAGAAACATGTTACTGGATGCCTCAAGGTCCGTATATATTTTAATCGGCTTCATAGCACTAACTTCAAGCATTATAGCAAACTTGCTCTTTGAGAAAAATAGCCAAAAAGTAACCATCTCACTCGGGTTATTCATCATCCTCTTTTTTGCATTGTATTATCTACATCCAGGCTCCCAAGTAGCCAGCACCGTTGAGCTCGTGAAAATCTCAGCCATATCCCTAATCACAGTGAACATATTAGCACTGATTTTACCAAGATTACTGAACAGGTCATCATCAGGCAGAGACGTCTCATTGCTCAACATGACAGTACCCATATTCAGTATCGCTAAACGAAGCCTAAGGAGGCGAAAACTGAGATTCGCACTAACCCTCATAAGCGTCCTGCTCCTAGTTGCTAGCTTCATAAGCTTAACCAGCTTTACATCTGGATATGGACTCAGCTTCTCAAAGACCACTGGCTCTGTTATGAAAGAAGGTATAATGATCAGGACCCCCGATCCACCGCCAGCGAAGGCTGCTGCCCCATTCAGCGGCGGGACTGGAGCAGCGGGTCCACTCCCGTTAGACGAGTCTCTCATCCAGTGGTATAACCAACAGGAAGGAGTCTCCCAAGTAGCTCCCCGCTATGAAAATTATGCCCAGCGTCAATACCGGGAGTCCAATACACCCATTGCTCGCATCGGACGTACCCCCATCTTCGGAATAGTCGGCATCGACCCAGAGCTAGAGGCAGTAGTAAACCACCTTGACTCTGCGGTGATAGAAGGAAGGTATCTCGACGAGGAAATAAATGAGGCACTGATATCGACTGGTCTGGCAGAGAAAATCGGTGCATCAATCGGCGATACATTCACGATGACGGCTCAAGAAAAGAACCATATGCTAACCATCGTAGGACTCCTAGATGAGGATACTCTTACAGAGTTAACTGATATAGACGGAGAATCGATCCTTCCATCCAAGATTATAGAGTGGGAAAGATTTGAACTAGATGGTCCAGACTTTGTTGTGGAAGCCCTCGCTCCATGTAGCCCAGATGAAGTTGTGTGGGTCAACTTGGGGACAGGTGAAAATATTTCCGCTATCTGGCTGCTCCGGATCAATCTCCTACTGCAGGATGAGGTGGATGTTATGGAGTTTGCGCGCTCAACTGCCCTCAACCGGGGATACAGAGCGTGGGCATCAACGCATACCGGAGTGTACTTAGCGGAGTTAACTGGGTACTTTGAGGGAAAAGGGCTGCCAATCGTGATTCCATGGGTTATCGTGGTTCTGAATGTGGTAGTGACTATGATGAACGCGTATTATGAGCGCCGCCACGAGGTCATGATATACAGCAGTATCGGTATGAATCCAAGACACGTCTCAAGCATATTTCTAGCAGAGGCAACTGTAATAGGCATCATAGGTGGCTGTCTAGGATACCTCCTTGGACTCGGGGCTTACAAGGTAATCTATGTTCTCACTCCAGCGCTGCAAGTGAAACAAAAGGTCTCAGCCTTCTGGAGCCTCGCAGCCATAGGTATCAGCATGATGGCGGTACTTGTAGGCGGCTTGTCAGCACTCAGAAACAGTACATCAATCACCCCTAGCCTGCGGAGACGCTGGACCATAGATAAAAAACAGGATTCCAGCAATGAAACAAAAATCGTGATACCTGTACAGGTCTATGAGGAGGAGATCGATGAATATATCGAGTTCATTAAAGAGAAACTCGATAAAGCAAAGAAGAGCAGGAACATGATAGTCAAGATGCCCAAGTTTACTCAGATCGGGGAAAAACACTGGGAATACTGGTATATCTACGCCTCAGCCAACTCACAGATATCAGCACTATACAGCAGGAACAGGTTAAATGTGGAGAAAATTGAGGGAAAAACATACACTACCACGTTATTCACTATCGGGGACTCGGAAAGCGTCAAACAGGCGGGTTCTTTCATGCGTCAGGTGGGTCTCGACTGGAGCCTACAGCGCGAGGAGGCAACTCATTAATGGTAACTTCTTTAAACAGCTTGAGGGGTTTTGATGTGATATGAGTGAGGAAAAGCGGATGGTATACTTCACCATCAGAGACGCTTACCGTCTAGGTATAGGTTACATTCGTAGAAGGCTCCAAAGGACCGCCATCAACGTAGCCTCTGTAGCGCTCGCAAACAGCTTCCTCACAAGCCTAATCTTAACAGACCTGTTTTACGCAAAATATAACGAGTTTCAGGGAGGCAGCATCGGGGTTGATGCGTACCAATATTGGTTGGTCGCCGTGGCGCTAATCGTGTCAGTAGTGGGCATCACCAACGCTATGCTGATATCAGTCTACGAAAGATACCGCGAAATAGGCACCATGAAATGCATAGGAGCACTTGATCAACATATACTGATGCTATTCTTAATAGAATCCATCATTCAGGGCGCAGCCGGTGGGGTTATCGGGTTCGCTCTTGGGGTAGTAGCGGCTGTATTATCGTCTGGTTTCACGACCGGTTTTGATATAATATTCAAGATACCTGCATCATCCCTGCTTACCTATTTATTGGGCACCACCCTACTCAGCATCACGCTGAGCATAATCGCATCCATGTATCCTGCTTGGAGAGCGAGCAAACTACCGCCAGTGGAGGCACTAAGCTATGAGTTATGACACTGTAATCGAGTTAAGAAACCTACTAAGATACTATACAATGGGAGATGAGACGGTCAAGGCTCTTGATGGCGTTGACCTTGACATTGGAAGAGGAGAATATGTCTCCATAGTTGGTCCAAGCGGGAGCGGCAAAACCACTTTGTTCAACCTCATCGGTGGACTCGATAAACCAACTCAAGGGAACGTATTCATCGATGGAGTGGATATCAGCCAACTTGATGCATATGAGCTAGCGTGGCTGAGATGCCGCAAGATTGGATACATCTTCCAGAGCTTCAACCTAATACAGGTATTGACAGCACTGGAAAACGTAGCATTGCCCACTGTTTTCGCAGGTACGCCCCATGATGAGGGGCTCAAGAAAGCTGAAAAACTACTAGAATCTGTTGGTCTTAAAGGAAGGATTCACCATAGACCCAGCGAGCTATCTGCTGGACAGCAGCAGAGGGTAGCCATCGCGAGGGCGCTTGCCAATGACCCAGCCATTATATTGGCGGATGAGCCTACGGGCAACCTTGATCTACAGACAGGGCAGGAGATTATTGACCTTCTCCACGGATTGAACAAGACCCAAAGACTCACATTGGTTGCAGCGACCCACGATCTGAAGATGATCAAAGCCAGCGACAGGAACGTCTGGATGCGAGACGGAAAAATCGAGAGGATCGAACGAGGTTAAAACCGTTTATCCGTACTGTAATCCATGGTTATTCGACGTACGAGGGAGCCAGCCACGTGAACCCACTCGGTCTCACCAAGACTTTCAAGTATAGCCCCATAATCACCGGACTCCAAGGGGAAAACCCGAAGCGTGTTTTTTGTATAGAAGTTACCAGTAGTCGTATGATAGGACTTGTAAACGAAATCTAGCGTATTCTCTTTTCGTTTGATACTTGAGGTTACATGAGTTTGATGATCTTCATATACGCGGAGCTTAGATTCAACGAAATCAAGATAATTTGATACCTCAGCGGGCTCTAACTTGATTGGTATGTCAATTCTCCAAGGCTCCTGGAAACCACCATTGGTACGATCCAGTCTCCATCTCCTCATAAGGCTAGGAGTGATGACCACACTATTTTGGAGAGCCGCGAAAGCACCTGTTATTACTGCGGATATTGCTAACCCGATGGCTGCAAAGCTCCAAACCGCTGAGACCTTTTGATGGACCTGCAAACCTATGTTTAGTAACGCCAATGCTTTGTAGAAACCTAATCCTGCCAAGTATCCAAGCCCACCAGCGATGAAGCCAGTTATCGCTGCTTCCGCGACGAAAATGCTAGACACCTGTGCGGGGTTTAATCCAACGGAGGAGAGTATCTCTATCTCGTTTCTCCTCTCAAAGAGACTGTTAAGCATGGTTACAATAACATTGAGCACCACGATAACCCAGGGGATAATCAGTGTGGCACCTTTTCCCTGGAAATAATTCCCGAGCCTGTAATTAGTATAGGATTCAAGTGTGTTTGCCCAAGCAAGATAACCTCTTTCCAGCGCCAATCTCTCAGCGAAGCCCGTTGCATTATACTCGGGGTTTATTTTTATGGCTATACGCTGGATTCCTACCGTTGGGAATCTCACTGCCTGTTGAGTGTTCATAATGAGAACCTCGTTGGGCTCGGATTCTTCCAGAACCCATGTAGGGGTCTCGCCTTCTGGGCTAACGTTTACCCATTTATTTGAAATATATGGGGTTCCATCTAGATCTTTTAGACGTCTGAATACTTCATCATCGAATATGCCATCTATGAGGTATTCTACTGAACCTTGGGTAAGAGTATCTCTAATCTCCAGTTGTGTTATCTCAGAGAGGGATTCACTGATCATTATACCGTTTTCACTGGGAAGACTCCCCTCAACGAGAGTATCCTCTAGATCTATGAAGGCAAGTTCATTGTTGGTAACACCGATTACACCTAATATTGGCTGCCCCTCTATCTCGAACATCGATGATCTCAAGGGAGTATTCTCTGCCTTGAGGGAGATTAGATCCGTCTCAGGTTGACCAGTGATCCAGTTGAGTTCTACATCATCAACGATGATAAACGTGGGCTCCTCTGGGCTCCACGTTCCTTCCCGAATATAGATTCCAGTCCATCCCGCTTTGGGGGGTGACTCGCCTGTGATCAACCCGTATCCCTCTGAGAAGCTGGTCAAGGTTACAAAACTCATCACCAATAGAGCGATAGATATGAAGGTAAGCAAGAACCGGACCCTCCGTCTACGAAGACTTCTTTTTGCGATATTAAAGATGGGAGAGATTAGGTTACGGGTATTAACCCTACCATCGATGCCTCCACCTGTGAAAACTCTGGGAAACAATGAGCCTATTCCAATAAATGCGATCAAGAAACCAGCTGATGAGAGTATAAAATTAGTTAATGGGATAGTCCGGCTCCCAGGATAAGTATAATAGAAAAAGACAAGGCTGGTGCCAAGTACCAGCATGTCTGCTACTATTTGTTTAACGAACCCATCAATTAGCAGATAACCCGTGATCAGCGATGCAACCGTGAGGAAGGCTATCAAGAGGTAGACACTGAGCCTTGCTTCTCGGAACATGTTCAATAGCTCGGTATTTGTATGAGTGAAGAGGAGATATCCTCGCTTTAAAGAGCCGAAGCTCGCGTCAAAATCACCACTATTATAGAAGGATTCAGCGTCTTCGACATACTTTATTCCATTGCTGAGAGCGGTTTCTTGTTTAGCTAGATAGAATCCGTATTGATCCATCTTGGTAAGCTGTGTACTCAATTGTTCAAGGGTTTCACTTGTTATTGATTGACTGAGGGGTATATTGTAGAGACGAACATCGATGTAACTGATTCCTCCCCGAGTAGAAGAAGTGATATCATCGACTAGGAACCAACGCTCGGATATGTGAGACTCGACCAAGATGTTGCTACTAACATTAACATCAACAATGGTGTCTGCGGGTAGAATGATCTCTTTTGGAGATAGTATGGAGATAGAGTATTCTGTGCTTCTTTTATCGCTGAATTGAAGTGGGAAGCCATTGCTCAAAATAATGTTTCCTGAGTCATCCTGAACGGTATAGGTTATCTTCAATGGTATGTTCTCTGTGTCTACGAACT
This sequence comes from uncultured Candidatus Bathyarchaeia archaeon, assembly GCA_964653295.1. Taxonomy (GTDB): domain Archaea; phylum Thermoproteota; class Bathyarchaeia; order TCS64; family TCS64; genus RBG-16-57-9. The sequence continues at coordinate 10,056 of CAZZFH010000013.1, forward strand.
GGATATCACCAGTAAAACTAAGAGTCGATCCATAACCTAGAACGATATCGCCATCAAAATCACCAGCTACATCGATTGCAGCGGGTAGATAATCAAAGCCCGGGGTCTCGGGTTCATCAGCATATACAATCAAAGTATATTCTCCCGTTGGTATCTCAATGCTGAACACTCCATTTGGACCAGTCTGGAAGAACGCTTTCTCGACCGCATCTTCGATTACGTGGATGCTAGCTTCTATAGTGTCTCCGTCTTGGTTTTTCACCGAGCCACTGATGTCTGCGGATGCGAGAATTATGGTGTTTAAGGCAAACAACATTACCAGTGTAGTAATGATGATTCTGCTCTTTACCCACATTCTCGGCATCATGTATTCGCATAGATATTGAGAACCAAGGTAAAAACCTTAAGTGATTGAAGATTTCAAATCTACCATATGAAAATAAAAATAACCATCCCTTCAACTGGACCAGTTAAAGCAACCGTATCAGATGAAAACCCAGAGACCGCCAAAGCATTCGTTAAGGCACTACCAATCACTGGAAGAGCAAATCTTTGGGGAGACGAGATTTATTTCAACATACCTGTGGAAGCGCAGCCAGAGAACGGCAAATCAGTAGTAGAGTTAGGAGATATAGCTTATTGGCCTCCGGGAAACGCTTTCTGCATATTCTTTGGACCCACACCCATGAATAGAGGAGACGAGATACGCCCCGCAAGTGAAGTAAACGTATTAGGAAAAATCGAGGAAGACCCCAAGGTCTTTAAAAAAGTGCGAAACGGGGAAGAGGTTAAGATCGAGTTAACCTAGCGGCCTGCTAGCCAGATCTTTTCCTGAAGATTATCATAGAGGTCTTGTATATTCTGGTGGGTAGTGGATACACTGTAGACTGGACCTGAATCGTAGCTCCAAAACTCTGGCTCTATGGAGTATCTGAACTCAGGTACAGGGTGTTCCTTGGTCTCAACGAGTAATCTGGTTAGAATATTGTACATTGAAGACTCTGAGACCTCTCCATACTGTAGGGTAATCCCATAGATGTCGATGAAGAGCTTGTTCATGGCGGGCATCCCGGGTTTTTGGAGTAGGGAGTATTCCTTGGGGTCTGTGAAGCACTCCGGGTATATGTTGTATAACGCGTTCCAGTAATCAATCAGATAGAAAGCGATTTCCTTTATGGGCATATTTTTGAAGTAGTGCTGGCCTAGAATCTCGGTTATCGTGGACATCATATCGCCATCATTAATCACATGATCCATGTGCTTAGCCTCCCCAACCTCACGAATCCTGCCATACCAAGGACTCACAGGCTCCTTGTTCAATATATCAACAATCTCGATCGCATATCCCTGGGTAAGCCCACGAGTACCCTCGAGATCGAGCAACCAGTCCTCGCCCTTCTTCAATAACATTCTCTGAAGATGCCTGTAGACAAGATCGGTTTTCACTCCTTTCTGGCGCCTGTTCACGATATAGAAAAGGAGCATCTCATCAAAACGGTCAGGTAGACGAAGAATACTGGCTATAACAGGGTAATCCTCAAAGTCTCTGTTGCGGGCTATTGCTCGTTTTAATGCCTCGATCCTATGTTGCCCATCAATTACCCAGAATTCATCGCCTTGAGTGTCCAATAAACCGAAGCTGAAACAGCCAAGTGGCTTATCCTCGATGAAATCCACATCACCACGTACATTCAAAAGGATAGAAGTCGGGAAGTACCCAAGCTCGCGTACAAGGTATCTTACGGCGGAGCCTCTAATCATGCTAAGCCTTCTCTCGCTGGGTAGTCTTTGGTATCCTCCAGTGTTTGAGGGTGTTCTTCTATCTATCTTGCACATGGGGACTAGGTCCCCGGCTCGGAGCACTGTTACGTAGATATCTGCTATCCCTCGGTTCCCGCTCTGAGTTAGTTTGAATGCATTAAGTCTCATAGCAGACCTCATGGATTGTAAGTCTCAGATATCTATAACAGTAACTATTGGTAAACAGTTTTAATCCAGAAACCAAAGCATAGGCTATGGGAAAACCAAGCGACTACCTAGAGATAATGCGACCCATAAACTCAATCATGGTAGGAGTTTCCATCATCGTAGGTGCGGTAATCACTGGTGGCATCAATATTCTGGATAATTTGATAGTATTGTTCTATTCATTCCTTACTGGGTTCACTCTCACAGGGGCTTCAATGGCCATAAATGATTACTATGATAGGAAGATAGACGCAATAAACGAGCCGAAAAGACCCATACCAAGTGGGAGAATTTCCCCAGAAAGCGCAGTAATCTTCACCTTGATTCTAAGCGTAATAGGATTAGTTTCATCTTGGCAGATATCTATTGGAGCTTTCATAATAGCCATTTTCGCTTGGGCAATCATGATGGTTTATAGCATGTGGGGGAAGAAAACTGGTTTCCTAGGTAACTTGATGGTGAGCTCCTGTATTGCTTTACCCTTCATTTATGGAGGATTACTTTCAGGAAAGATATGGGCATCAATGAGTTTCAGTCTCCTTGCCTTCTTATCCAATACAGGTCGCGAGATAACCAAAGGCATCGTAGACATTCAGGGAGACAAGGCAGCGGGGATAAGAACCATCGCGGTTACTCGTGGAGCCACGAGGGCAGCGGATATCGCTACATTGTTTTTTATTGCTGCAGTAGCATCATCTGTGATACCCGTCTATATGGACTTGGTCTCATTTTGGTATATCCCGTTCGTATTAACCACTGACATCGGGTTGATTGTGAGCAGCTACCAGATAATATCAGACCCAAGCAGAGAAACCAGCCGAAAAATAAAAACTAGAATACTCTACCTGATGATAATTGGATTAATCGGCTTCGCCGCTGGAAGCCTAATCTAAAAAATAGGACTATCGTGAGGATAGAGCTATACGCTCAACTTCCTGCTTACGGCGAACAGCAAAGTTGTTGCTATCATTGTTCGCAGCGCCTATTAACTGATCAGCGATGATTTCCTCAAGGGTCTTTCTATTGCTGAAGGTCTGCTCCTTGATACCTCTTACAAGGTATCTGAGGGATAAATCGATCCTGCGTTGAGGACTGCAGTCAACTGCTAGACGGTAAACAACGCCACCGTATCCAATTCTGGTGGTATCCTCGTTGGGAGCGCTGTTCTCGATCGCCCTTACTAATACCTCTACGGGGTTTCTGCCTGTCTTTAGGTTAACTATGTTGAATGCTGTTTTTACTGCGCTAGTGATTCGACTCTTCTCTCCGCCGCTTGATCCCGGCTTCATCAAGTTGTTGATGAGGCGCTCCACGATGTTCAGGTTGCTTTTCCTGAATTTTCGTGCCTCGTGTCTGCCTCCGCTATGGGGTAGGTAGACTGGGTCAAGGTTGATGTAGCGTTTGAGGCCGATGTCTCTTACCTCGATTCCCTCAAAGCTCCATTCTCCGAAGAGCTTTATTCCTTCGTCTATTGGTTGTAATTCGTCTTCGCTCATTTGACCACGTCTTAAGTGTGCAGTGACTTTGAAAGGGGTACCAAAATAAAAGGCTTGCCGCTTTTTTCGATTACTTTAAAGCAATGTTCCCGCACGGTAGAGATATTATGTCTTTGGAAGAGTATGGTGCCAGCTATTATCTTCTATGTATAGTCGCTTTTCTCATGATGTTCAGCATAATGATTACCAACCCCATCCTATCTATCTTCGCGAAACAAATCGGCGCAACAGGGGTCTGGATCGGCTACGCCGTATCCGGTTACTGGATAAGCAGGGTAGTGCTGGAGATACCAAGTGGCTACATTAGCAGCAAGTTTGGCTATTATAGACCCATGGCCTTCGGTCTGCTTCTCACCATCGTGGGTAGCACGCTACTTGTCTTCGTGAAGAGCCCGCTTCACCTTGTTTTGATCAGGGCGATCTTGGGGTTCGGGGCTCCTTTTTTCTTCGCTGTCTCAATGACTTTCATAGTCAATCTTTTTGAAGCTGAGAAGAGGGGGCGGGCCATGGGAATATTCCAGGGAATCGAGTTCATAGGCCAGATATTCGGGGCCGGAGTGAGCGGCTTGATAGTTGAAAACCTTGGATGGCAGGGAGGATTCACCTTCGCACTCGCATTGACAGTGGTCGCATTTTTGCTCTTTGTGATTCCACCATATATCAGGAATGAGACAGTTCACGGACCAACAAAGGAGCCCTTGAAGATATCTGAGGTTCTCGGGGTCTTAAGAAATCAGACGCTGATCATCATCGCAATCGCGACACTCGCTGAATTCGTTATGAGCACCGGGCTAATCATGACAATAGTGCCACTATACGCCAATGAGACCCTTGGCTTCAGCCTCGGAGACGTAGGGTATATGATGGGGGCACGAAGCATAGGGTTCGTTATCGCCATGTTCACTATGGGAAGTATCTCGGATAGGATGGGGAGAAAACCTGTTCTATTATTCGGGCTCGTAGCCACATCGATACTGGTGGTGATTATGAGCATCTTCACAACCTTCTGGACAATCGCAGCCACCATCTCGATAATTGGATTCACATCGGGAGCCATCTGGATCGTAGGACCGGTTATCTCCGCCGAGTCAGTCGAGCCATCCAAGCGGGGGGCAGCCATCGGCGCCTATAGAACATTCTTTGACCTAGGCTCTTTCATCGGACCCATATTGATGACGTTTGTACTGACTGATTACGGCGTACACAATTGTTTCTACATAGCAGCCGCGTTGATGCTGATAACCGTCCCACTGGTCTTTAGAATAAGAGAGTCCAGTGGAATAGGTGAGAAAATAGTCGCGCACTAAATTTGATGCTTATCGCATCGATTTCTGGACCTTACCCAGAACAAGGAGCTTCAGGGGTGTACCGTTAACCGCGTTCACCTTGTATCTGACACCAGGGATGTCACCCATTGATCTGCTTCGTGGCCCGTGGATACCCTCGATGGTTACCTCGTCGTGCTCATCGACGTGGTTCAGTGCGCCATCCCCGGGTAGGAAGGCCGTCGCTAGTTTACCGTTCTTGATTATCTGCACCCTTACGCATTTCCTGATGGCGCTGTTGGGCTGCTTGCTCTCGATACCGACTTTCTGCAGCACGATACCTCTGCCCATTGGGGCACCCTCTAGGAGGTCTTTCTTCTCTGTCCTCCGCTTCAGCCGTAGGACGTAGTCCTTGCTCTTGTACCGCATCTTCTTTCTAACCTTGCGGTTCCTACGGGCGGCGTATAATCCGTTTGCCATTTGATTCTCTATCCACTCGATACAGGCAAGTATATTAAATGTTGCGAATTTATGGTTTCATTGCCGGATAAAACGTGATAATAATTACGTTTGTACATAATTCGCATAGTATTTACTATGACCTTAACATTTTTATTCTGCATCTTGATTGATGGTGTAGGAGAATTCAGAAATGAGCAAGAGGGATAAACCTCACATTAACCTGATCATTATTGGCCACGTAGATCACGGCAAGTCCACAAGCGTTGGACACCTTTTCTACGATGCAGGAGCCATTCCAGAGAAACAGCTCAAGGACTTCGAGGCAGAAGCAAAAGCCATCGGAAAAGAGT
>CAZZFH010000014.1:0-15493 GCA_964653295.1 uncultured Candidatus Bathyarchaeia archaeon
AGCCAGCCTCACAAGCGGAATACTCATCTGGTTTACAGAGGAAAAACCACCAAGAAAGACCTCAAAACAAATCAACATACGAGAACTCATACAAGACCCACGACTCACACGCTACCTCTTACTCCACTTCATGTACGGCGCAGGCATGAGCTTCGCATGGCCCCTCTTCCCCATGGTCATCACCCACAGACTCCACATGAAGATATGGCAAATAAGCACCCTCAGCCTCACAAGCAGCCTGGTCAGTACCCTCAGCCAACGCCGATTGGGCACAATAATGGACCGCATCGGCAGAAGACCCATCATCGTCATGAGCAGACTCACCATGGCAATCGCCCCAATAACATACGCCCTCGCCACCCAGTGGTGGCACATAGCCCTAGGGGAATTCTTCCTAGGATTCGGCATGGCAGCATGGATGAGCAGCGAATCTACATACATCATAGACCTAGCCCCTGGAGAACTCAGGGCCACATACCTAGCGAGCAGTACAGCAGCCTTCGGGGTAGCCAGTTTCATAGGCTCAAACCTAGGAGGCTATATCATAGACACCTACTTCAATGGAATAGCAGGTCTCAACAATGGTTTATTCCTCAGCAGCGCCCTCAGAATCCTATTCGGGTTAGCTTACCTAACCGCTTTTGAGTCACGGAAACCAGAAACACCATAAACCCCATTGATACAGTATATCTTGATACTTATGGAAATCAAATGGCTAGGTCACGCAAGTTGGCTCCTAAAAACAGGTGGAAAAAACATCTACATAGACCCCTACGAGGGAGAATACAAAGAAAAAGCAGACATTATTCTGAGTACTCATCACCACGACGACCACTGCAAACCAGACAAGGTAGCACTCATCAAGACCCCCCAGACAGAGATAATTGCTCCACCGGAATGCGCAAAGAAACTCAACACAGAAACAATATACCTCAAACCAGGTGAAGCCACAAATATAGAAGGTGTCCTCATCGAGGCAGTCGAAGCCTATAATTTTAAACGCTTCAGAAGCCCCGGCACACCGTTCCACCCAAAAGGAATAGGCGTAGGATATCTCATCACAGCCGAGGGCAAGACCATCTACCATGCAGGCGACACCGACTTCATCGAGGAGATGAAGGAACTCAAGGGCATCGACTTGATGCTGGTGCCCAGCGGCGGGACCTATACAATGGACAACCCAGAGGCAGCCGAGGCAACCATCGCTGTAAACCCCAAGAAAGCCGTACCCATGCACATATGGGACACCAGCCCAGCGGAATTCAAAAAGATGGTGGAAAAGGGCTGCGACACCAAGGTCATCTTGATGAAGCCCGGTGAAACCCTAACCCTCTAACCTATTTTTCCCACATATCCAATGGAGGTTTCATTCCCTCAGGTATAGGCGTATGATACTCCTTGCCCAAGGTCCGCTCCCCGTGCTCCTTCCAAGCCGCCTCACGCAGATTTTTATCCATGAGCAACTCCAAGCCACTCGCCGCTATAACCTTGGATGAAAACAAGAGGCTCTTATGTCCGATGCTGTGGGCTCCCCCTGCTACATTCATCCAGCTATGACCTGGCACACCAAGGGGCCATGTAGATGTACCGAATTCCATTGTTGGTGTCTTCCAGCTCACATCGCTGACATCAGTGCTACCTGGGCTAACAATTCCATCATTCCAAGCATCAGGGACACTGGTATCCATAACCACATCAATCAGCTTCTCCCAGCCAGGACGCTTAGACTTCATCAGCTGACCAATCTTCGACTCACGGCTCACAGTACTAGTAAGCTTTCGAGCCCACTCTATCTCCTCATCTGTGTATTCGGGTGTGCCCATCTCGCGCATATTCTTGATAACCAAGTCGCTGAGGACCTTGTTGGGTATCTTGTTATAGATAGCCTTGAGGAACTCCACCTCAAGCTCGGTCTCAGTCATCAAAGCAGCGCCCTCAGCTATCTTCAACACACGCTTGTAGATATGCTCTACCTGATCCCGCTGAGGGGCCCTAACAAGATACCAGCTGCGAGCATAATCAGGAACCACGTTAGGCTGACCACCGCCTTCCTCGATCACATAGTGAATCCTAGCATCCTGAATAATATGCTCCCTGAGGAAGTTTACCCCAACGTTCATGAGTTCAACAGCATCCAGTGCGCTCCTTCCCTGCTCAGGGCTTCCAGCGGCGTGGCTTGTCTTGCCCCTATAATGGAACTTTACGCTGTTATTAGCCAAGCTGCTCGCGAGTGAACCTACATTCATGCTACTCGGGTGATGACTGAGTACGGCATCGACTCCATCAAACACTCCGTCACGAACCATCCAGACCTTACCGCTAGCACTCTCTTCAGCTGGCGTCCCGAAAAACTTGACAGTTCCCTTCAGATTATGCTTATCCATGGCGTACCTTATGGCGATGGCTCCCGCCATACCAGAAGCTCCATGGATATTATGTCCACAGCCATGACCCGGTTCTCCCTCTTTTAAGGGCTCCTTGTCGGTCTTCTTGCACTGGCTCAACCCGGGTAAGGCGTCGTACTCTCCCATAATCCCCAGTACTGGCTTTCCTTTTCCCCAAGTAGCCACAAACGCTGTAGGCATGCCTCCGACGTTTTCCTCTACCTTGAAGCCATGTTTTTTTAGCTCCTTCATGAGGAGCTTTGATGATTTGAACTCCAGTAGACCGAGCTCAGCGTACTCCCATATCTCATCGCTTACCTCGATTATCCTACTGTTGTTCTCTTCTATCCAGTCTAATGCGGTCTTTTTCTCTCCGACCATAATAATCCATAATGATTACGTTGAGTAGTTTTTAACGCTAACCACTAGAGCCCATCAGTTCCTCGTAAACACTCAGTAAGACCACGCGGTAAGCAGGATAATACGCCTCTCGATAAGCCTCAGTATGATGCATGGGTCTCACCCCATCATGTTCGATCACCTCATCCAGACTTCTTATATCACATATACTGAATGCAAGCTTTCCCTCACTTACAAGCTCCTTGAATTGGCCCCAATAATCCAAGAAAACCCCCTGTTCTCCTTGAACCATAGCAGATTCTCTCATGACCCTAAACAGGGACTTCAGGTCTCCCCCCATATTGATGTACTGCCTGAGATTCACCCTCACCATCGAACCATCGGGAGAGACAGGCTCAAACAAAGGATCATCAATGTGATCATCAAGATCAATCCTTTCCGCCTCCTCAACCAGTACCTCCCATGCATGACCCGAGATTATGTGTCCAACCCCGAAGACCCCTTGATAAAGAAGCTTGTAGACATCCCGAGGCAGAGCCTCAGGCCTCTGTTTAAGATGATTTATTATCAGATTCGATGCATCTAGACCCATTATTGATCACGTGAAACCATTGATATCGTCTCTGTTGGGCAAGTAGTTACACATAATCCGCATCCCATGCATTTGGACGCATCATATGTCATTTTATCTTGTTCCATCCAACGTGCCTCAAAGACACAACGCGATACACACTCACCACAATCAATACACTTCTCCTCCTCATCTGCCGCGTTGAGCTTGGATGAAAGAACCTCTGTATGAATCCCATATCTGAGCAAACCCCCAAGAGTGTGGCAGCAGCAGCTACAACAGCTGCAGATAAGACCCGGCTTGTCTTTATCCTTAAAAACATAAGCCATGTGAACCAGCCCAGCTTCATGGCTCCTCCTTAATACATCGAGAGCCTCATCAATATTGATTTCCCGGACATTCATGGTTTTCTTCTCCAACGTATAATCTGCCTCCTCATCAAGCCCTATACAGACATCTCTTGGAGCATCACAGTTCCCATATTCTGTCTTGCAGCCACAATCCTGCACTGTTATCCTTTTTGCCTCGCGAAGAATCTTCTCCACCTCAGATAGATCAAACACCCGGTGGTCTGCCTCAATCATATAGTTAACAGGTATAGTTTCTGCTCTTTCAATGTCATCGGCGATCTCGTGTAACTGTTTCTCGGAGTAGAACCTTGTATCTCTGGATTCTGGGTTCATAAACTCTCAGATGGGCTGGCTGAATTTAAGCCTTAGATGATAAACGCAGACAAACAGCTATATATAAAAAATGCACTCTTTTTTAGGTAATATCCTCATGGGTGAGAGACTGAGGGTGAACGACATTATTTTTGATATCTATGTCGTACACTATCAGATTCATATCCCAAAAAGGGAGATATAAAAATGGAAGAGTATAACGTTACAAGAGTCGAAACCGGGGTATTTGGCCTCGATGAAATGCTGGGTGGAGGAATACCTGAAAAGAGCATTATTTTACTTTGTGGAGGTCCGGGTAGTGGAAAAACCATAATGACCCTCCAATATATGATGACCGCTGTGAAACGGGGAGAGCCGGTTGTATATGTTTCCCTTGAGGAGCCCATGGAAAAGAAGATGAGGAACGCCACTGCTTTTGGATGGGATATAGCCAAGGCTGAGTCCGAAGATATGATGGAGACCTTGGACATCTATATGGTGCCTCATAGCCAAGGGGTGGTTGAGCCCATCGATCGGAGAAAAGGCAAGATCCAGTTTAGCATCGAGAGTGAGATAGAGACAGCTGTAAAACGCATTGGGGCCAAGCATATCCTTATCGACCCAGTTACCAGCATCCTTATCCACGAGTCAAGATCAGGTAAAAAGCGGTTCCTGATAGGCCAACTATTTGACACTATTAGAAACCTAGACTGCTCAGCGATAATAACCTCGGAGGGACTTCCCAGCCAGAACGATTTCTATATGGAACAATTCTTGGCGGATGGGGTTTTCCTGCTAGGAAAAGATCTTCTTGATTACACGATGATCAAGACCATAAGGATTGATAAGATGCGTGGGATCGATTTCGATGATCAGCCAAGAAGATATGTGATAAATTCAAGAGGCTTCCAAGTGTTCAACACGGAACCAGTGCTTGTTTAGGTGATTCAATGTCGCAAATTATTTTCAAAGTATTGAAACCCTTTCTCAGAAAGTACTCTTTTGATTTTCTGAGAGAGCCTAATGTTCAGGAAAAGCAGGATCATTTAGTGAGAAAAAAACTGAAAATGCTAGAGCCCTCAAATTTAGGCAAGGCGTTAGGGGTTTCTGGATCAGGAAAAGTATCTGAATTACCTATAACAGGATACGACTTCTATGTCCCATTCTACAAGAATCCGAAAGAAGGTGATTTCATGTATCCGCTTAATGAATATGTTAAGACACAGACCAGCGGAACCATGGGAAAACCAAAGATCTACATGGCGCCTCAGGTTGGGTTTAAAGAGAACCTGAAGAGAACAGCGTTAACCCTACTCTTCATCTGTACCCATGACGGAGAAAAAATGAGGCTGGAAATCGGAGATACGATTTACGCCAATATGCCCGGTGGATCGTTTTTATCCGCCTTCATGGGTGATAGTTTCAAGAAAAATCAATCCCTCTTGAAGCTGATTCCTGAAAACTCAAATCAGATGAGCTTTGAAGAGAAAGTTCAATATTTTATCAATAATCACGAAAAAATAGACATTGCCTACATGACAGTAACATCCTTCTTGGATGATATTGTTCCTAAGGTCAAGGATGAACTGTATTTGAAAGGCTTCTTCACCCAGGACATGTCGGCTGGTCCATTGAAGGAGGAGATCAAGAAAGCCTCAGGAAACTATCCCAAGACGATATATGGTAGCACAGAGTCCATGCTTTGTGGGTTGCCTTCTCTTCAATACCCGGGAGCCTTTTTCATGGATTGGAGGGTGATATATCCTGAGTTTGTGAAGGAGGATGAAGCCATTGAACATGATATCGACAAACTTGATGAGACTCCTGAACTTATACCCCTGATGGATGTAAAAAAGGGAGAAAGATACCAGATAATCGCAACCCCCCTTTTCAATGATATTACTAGATACTCAATGCCTGACTTATTAGAGTGTATCTCAAACGGTGATGATTTGTTATCAACGGATCTTCCCATCTTCAAGTACTATACTAGGTCGGATCGATTGATGGTTCTACACAACTTTACTCGAATAAGCGAGGAGGAAATGATAACCATTATGAAAAACGCAGGATTGCCTTTGGTGGATTTCACTGCCCGGAAGGAACTTGAGGGTGCGCGTGAGTATATGCACGTATACTTGGAGCTAAGTAATGAGATGTCTCAGGAAGAGGCGTATACGAAGCTAAACGAGGCTCTCGTAGAGTTTGATAAAGATTGGAGAGACCTTAGTAATTTCATGAAGTTTAAACCACTGAAGTTAACTCTTCTTCCCAAGGGATCATTCCACAAGTTCTTCAACGCAAAGGAAGGAATGGCTCGAATCGCCCGGATAAGCATGAGAGATGAACAGTTTAAACTGCTGATGCAGGTAGCATCTATTGTGTGATGATGGAATCCGCTAATTTTTCAAATATCACAATATCAGACTCTTTTTCATGGGAACCCGGATAGTAGAAACAAGTCAGTGTAACTTGGCTTGCTTTTATTAACGGAATCTTAGTGGTGATAAATGAATATAATCTCCTCACACCATGAGTGTGAATAAGATGAGAAAACGAGTAAAGAATCATCTCACAGGGTACTTTTCTCTCTGTGCTAAACTTGAGTACATCAGTGAATAACAGGTCTAATTGGTTTAAATCATCGTTGATGCTCATGATTCTCTCCTCAAAAGTATTAGGAATACTTCGTGTACCAGGTAGAACCCTGACTATGTAGAGGTTATCGTTTTCTTCAAAACGTGTGATGTTTGTATGGGTTATCAGATCGTACAAAGTGACAAGTATCGTCCTGACGCCAATGGCACTGTTTTTATCAACCTTATCGTTTATCCAGTAAATTTCCCGTTCACGGTTGGTGTTCTTAATATTCACAAGGTTGAAACTTCCAATAATTCTCTTGGAGTACTCGGTTGGAAAACCTCCTAATAGAAATACTCGCAGATCATCTACTATGAAGCTGAAACTCGGTTGAATCATACCGATGTAAATGATACATTTTGACAAAATTGAGATCAGGTCTACAAATCCAGGGTCAATCTTATTCATCAAAAACCCGAGGTTTGCCAAAAAAAGGGTCGCCCATCCTGCTGATAAAAGCCTTAGGTCCACCTTCCATTTCCAGTTGATAATAATTAGACTTGTTGGCATGACTATGTATGGGAGAATGGCAAAGGTTAGGCTAATTGGAATCCATTCAGTTCCGAAAATATACTGTAATATAGGTAATAATATTGTTAATGTTGATGCGAGCATTAGTCTCCTTTTATTAATTAACTCTCCCACCCCTACAACCATGAAAATGAATCCAAGAAGGAAGAAGAAGAATGTAATCATGCTCCCAATTGTGATCTCAAATCCTTCTGGGATGAATAATCTTAGGATTATATTTACCCCATAGAATAAATATCCAAGTGCCCAGAAAAGATAGAACTGCCTATTTGTGTTTCTATATATTTTGTATAATGATGGAGCAAAGTAAAGGGTAACTACCCCATTGATCAGTCTCAATAGTAGATTTATTGGAGTTATCCCTTTAACCTCCAGATATCTTTCATATCTTTACTATGTTAAATCTTCTTTGTTTTTTCAATAAAATATTTGTAGTTTAAAACGAAATTAATTTAGATGAATTCATTATCTTGTCTATTTTAATGAATATATTTATCACTTTAGTAAATTATCATAAATAAATAGTATAAATATATAGATTTATAATATGTATTTAAAGAGTGATTTTATGGTATGTATGGATATATAAATAAAGATTATTACTGTAAACTATTGATTCGTATCTGAATAAATAATGTTTCCAAAAAAACAGAGGTCAATAATTATACTCTCATTGATAGTACTCAATATACTAATAACTTCCACGATATCAGTATCAGCAAAGCAGTTCAAAAAAAATGACTCTATCGAAGAGTATGTGATTTCTGATAACGTAATCCGTTTTGAAGAGACGATTATCTTGAATATCCCACCAGAGTATGGGATGGATCTACCCGATGGAGCCTACTACAAAGTCAACATTTACGGTATCGATGTAGGTGATGGTATCATCTTGATTGACTGTGGAGACGAAGACTATGCAAAAGACCTCTACAAGAGCGTTAGAAAAGCCTTCAAGAAACCAGTAATAGCAGTTTATCTAACTCATGGGCACGCTGATCATGCTGGTGGTGGATCTTACTTCCAGAGAAAGGGCGTACCCGTTTACTCTCATTCATATGAAAGTCCAATTATTATGGCGGGTGCTTATGACTCTAACTTCCCATGCCCAGATCAGTTCATCTACACAGGATATACTCCAGATTATCTATACGAGTATACCTATGAGGAAGATGGTTTCACGATCGAGTATACCCCGGGGCACACAATGGGTTCCGTATCAATAAGATACGATTCAGGTTGTGGCTCATATCTATTCACTGGAGATTCAATCTTTGAGGCGCCAAGTGAGGACCCACTTGATTTCTCCTTCACATTGAGCTGGTACACCGCATATCAGCTATGGGAGCTATCAAACCCCCTAGGGTACCCCGACTTCATTGGAACTTGGGAGTTGAGTCTATCCTACTTGAGTATATTGACTCCATCTGTTGATATGGTATGCCCAGGACACGGTGCTGAATACCCAAGCGACAATGCGTCTTCATATCTAGATTTAACCTCAATGATCCTAGAAATTCTACCCTATCCTCCAGCTTAACAAATCCTTATTTTTCTAGTTTAGATACATAGACAGTCCCCTCTTTGGTTGCTATCCAGCGGATCACATCCCCATCCCCCAACTCAAGAAACCGGAATATCCCCGAAGGAATGGTTGTCCTACGCCTGTAGCCTCTCACTGTAATATGTGTGTCTTCCATGGCTACTATGTCGTCTGTATCTATCTTTGGCATGGAATAGAATAGGGGGACTCTCCCTATAGTCTTTGCGTATATTATTTCACTGTGCATTATCCTTACCTTTTTAAAACCCAACTCCATTCACTGTGGGAAGAGGAAATAGAAATGACTGGGAACAAGTCCTCTACGAAGAAAGAACTAATCGTCAAGGAGAACTTCTCTGAGTGGTATGATAACGTGCTGCTTGAGGCGAAGCTAGTTGATGATAGGTACCCCGTGAAGGGTTTCAGTGTCTACACTGGCTGGGGTATGAGTATAGCTAAACGTATCATTGGGATGCTTGAGGAGAAACTGGAGGAGAACGGTAATGAGCCGATGCAGTTCCCGGTCGTAATACCCGAAGACTCATTCCAGAAGGAAGCAGACCATATAGCGGGATTCAGTGGAGAGGTGTTCTGGATCACCCACGCAGGCAACAACGAGCTAGATAGAAGACTACTGCTCAGACCAACAAGTGAGACCGCAATCTATCCCATGTTCAAGCTATGGATGAGAAGCCACCAAGACCTACCCATAAGGATGCATCAGACATGCAACGTCTACAGGTACGAGACCAAGGCGACCCGCCCACTATATCGAGGTAGAGAGTTCCTATGGAACGAGGGTCACACAGCCCATGCAGACTATGAGGACGCCGAGAAAGAGGTAAGATCAGCCATCGAAGCATACCGGAGCGTCTATGATCGTCTTGGATTATCCTATATAATGTTGAAGCGACCTGTGTTCGACAAGTTCGCTGGTGCTGATTACAGTGTTGCCTTTGATACTTGGAACCCCGACGGCAAGGTAAACCAGATCGGAACAGTACATCAACTAGGCTACAACTTCGCCAAGGCATTCGAACTAACATACGAGGATGAGAGTGGAGAACAAGCATTAGCCACTAACACATGCTACGGGATGGGCTTCGGAAGAACCCTTGCTGCCACTATATCTCAACATGGTGATGATCATGGACTGGTATTGCCTCCTAAGGTAGCGCCTAGACAGGTGGTAATAGTGCCTATCCTATTCAAGGGAAAGGAAGAGATCGCTGAAGGCTATGCGAAGAAGCTCTATGCGATGCTCAAGAAGGCTGGTATCCGCGTCGTCTTGGATGACGATAACAGGCTCAACCCCGGTGACAAGTACTACAAATGGGAGATGTACGGCGTTCCCCTCAGGATCGAGGTAGGTCCAAGGGAAGCCCAGAACAAGAAAGCCACTCTAGTCCGGCGAGACAACTTCGAAAAGACACAGGTAGATGAAACAGAACTCATTGCGAAGATAGAAGAACTGTTCCAAGCGATCTTCGAGAACCTCAGGGATAAGAGCAAGAACAAGCTGGAAAACCTCATAGTGGACGCATATGACATGGATCAACTGCAGGTCTACATGGATGCACGGATGATAGTACGTGTTAACTGGTGCGGAGACCCTGACTGCGCATTCAACATAAAAGACATGGTAAGCGGCGAGATCAGGGGAACCCGATGGGACATTGAAGAAGAGCCCACAGGCAACTGCGTCATGTGCAAAGACGAAGCAAAATACGTCGCCTATGTTAGCCGAACCTACTAGACCCTTATTTTCATACCATCGTATGCAATCTCTTGTCCCGCGTTTTCAACGATTTTTCTATAATGTCCACTGATATCAAGTACCGGGTTCGTGTGATTGAAGTGAGTGTACACCACCCTGCCTATTTCCCTGCCTTGGAGTAGCTCGACTGCTGATTCTTGGGGTACATGTCCCAATTGATAGCTGGTTACGGGTATCCCGCTTATTCGATCAAGCTCATTATCCCACCAAAAGGTTGCATCCATAAGGAACACATCTGCTCCTTCAAGGCGATTCAATAGCCACTTATCCAGTCTCCCAAGGTCTGGGGCATAGATTACCCGTTTATCACCGTGTTCTATCTCGTATGCATATGTGGTGCTTGGATATTTTCTGCCATCTTCCAGCACTTTGGTGTGGGGGATCTCAAATCCCCTTACAAGTACTCCTCCAAGGCGTTCAATGGTCTCTTCTTCTCTAAGCGGAATGGGTTTAACATAGTCTTTTGCTAGCCTACCCAGCTCTCCAAAGTAGTTGGGAGAATCCTCTGTACCGAAGAGAAACTCAATTAGATCTGGGGGACCATATAGCGGAAGCTCAAAGCTCTTTCCAGTACAGAACTCGGCTACTCCGACAGTATGATCGGCATGACCATGGGTCAAGAACACAGAGTCCAGTCTGCTCTCTCTATATGTTTTTCCCGCGGTCTCGGGGAGAGGTATGATCTTGTTGGTCTCTAATTGTGTTTTGAGGTCGTGTCCTGCATCAAATAGAATATGGTGGTGTCCATCTAGGGTTACAACTATTGAGGACCTTGTTCTTCTGAGTTCTGGGTTGCTTCTCGCGGTTGCACAGTTGGGGCATGTGCAATCCCATTCAGGTACGCCACCGATAGAGGCTGTTCCAAGGACAGTGATTTCCATAGATTTTCACTTGTCTTGTAAGGGTTAAATGCTTTGGGCAATTGGGAGTATCCTTATTCCCTCTAAGAACCCAATCTGTTTGATGGAAGAGGTCTATAAGCCCGGTGAGGACTCGTATCTACTCCAAAGGCATGTTGAGCAACTTGTCTCTGGCAGTGTACTGGACATGGGCACAGGCTCAGGGATTCAAGCAGTTACTGCTGCACGCAAAGATACGGTGCATCATGTTTTAGCAGTTGATATTAATCCCGCTGCTCTCATCGCGGCTGAGAAGAGAGCTATAACTTATGGGGTCTCTGATAAAATTGATTATCAGCTTAGCGACCTGTTTGAGTCTGTTGATGGGGTCTTTGACTGGATTCTTTTCAACACCCCATATCTTCCTTCGGAAGGTGATGCTGATGAGGTTTCATGGGCGGGGGGAGAGACTGGTGGAGAAATCATTAAACGGTTTCTCTTGAAAGCTAAAGCATATCTCACAGTGGGTGGATCGATTTTAATTATCTATTCGAGTCAATCTGGATTATCCGATGATGATTTCTCAGATTATAAGTTCGAGTTGTTAAAAGAAATAGGGTTGTTTTTTGAAAAAGTTTACTGTGTTAGGCTTAGCCCATCCTGATACCTAATCCAAAGCCTACGAGTGCTCCACCCGCGAAAGGCAGATTGGATATTATCATTCCCAGTGCACCCTCCATCTCGCCTAGACTGGATAGCGCTGTGTTTCCCCACGTCTCGACCCCTAGCCAGTCAACAGATATGAGTCCTTGAGTTTCAAGATAGATTAGTCCTAAAGAGAATAGTCCAATTATTGCGGCTACAATCTTGGCTACTTTCTTCAATGCATAGCCAATGCAGAGCCCGACGATACCACCTACTCCAAGCTGAGTAACAAGAGGAGTAAGAAAGCTTGTTTGTTCGCTCATAGAGAAAGATTCGTGGTTAAAGAATATAAAAGAAATGATTAATTGGGCACAATATGGGTGCCAGTCTTACCCTCTAAGGCATCAGCAGCCTTACCAAGGCTAGTTATTATGGCGTGATCTCCGCCTCTCTCAACGAAACCAAGGGCTGCTTCCATCTTTGGACCCATGCTCCCAGCCTTGAAGTGACCTTCTGAGAGATATTTCTTGGCTTGGTCCACTGATACTTTTCGAACAGGCTCCTCGTTATCAGTACCAAAGTTTAGCAAAGCATGCTCAACATCAGTAAGAATTAGGAATATGTCTGCACCTACTTCTTCAGCTAATTTGGCTCCCGCCCTATCTTTATCGATAACCGCGTCTACTCCCTTTAGTTTTCCTCCATCTTTGTAGACTGGGATACCGCCTCCACCTGATGCTATAACCACCGCACCAGACTCAACCATCCTCTTAATTACAACTGCCTCAGCTATCCCCAATGGCTTGGGGCTTGGAACAACTCTCCTCCAAGGCTTGTCACCATTGGGTCTCACCTTCTTTACTATCCAATTATTTTCCGCGCCCAGTTTTTTAGCAGTTTTTTCGTCATAGTATGGTCCCACTGGCTTTGTAGGGTCTTGGAAGTCAGGGTCTTCAGTGCTAACGATTACCTGAGTAACAACTGTGGCTACTTGTTTTCCATCTCCTGCCAACTCGTTCTGGAGAGATTGCTGCATCATAAACCCAATCTGTCCCTGTGTCATTGAGCCAAGTATGAATAGTGGCTGCGCGGGAACCATATGCACCCCTTGTTCCTGCTGTATAGCTAGATTGCCTACCTGTGGCCCGTTTCCGTGGGTGATGGCGATCTCATAGCCGTTTCTCGCTATCTTGGCTATCTGTTTACTCGCTGTTTCGACATTTGTCATCTGTTCCTGATATGTTCCCTTTTCATGGGGTTGTTTGATGGCATTTCCGCCAAGCGCGATCATGACCCTTTTACTCAATTGATTCACCTGAAGAGAAATAGAATCTAGTAAAGCCATCTTAAAACAATTATCATTTTTTTTGCCCTATTTGGAACAATAATCTGTTTTCAGATGCTCCAATTGATTGATTCCACAGGATTAGAGATATTATATGTCTCAACAGTAACTATGAATCAGTGTTTGTGATGAGTAAAAAGTTTCCAGATGGATTCCTGTGGGGTACAGCTATCTCATCCTTCCAAGCCGAGATGGGGCTCGGCGAGCCCAGTGATAAGACTGACTGGTGGGCATGGGTTCATGACCCTGAAAATATTAAGAAGGGCATCGTTAGCGGTCATAATCCTTTGGATGGTCCCGGTTTTTGGGAGCTTTATGCTGATGATTTTCGTCTTCTTCGAGAAGAGCTGAGTAATAACGCTATCAGGCTATCGATTGATTGGGGTAGGTTATTCCCAGAGCCCACAGATGATATCCACGTACCTGTTAAACTGGACAAGTATGGGCATGTCTATGATGTAGAGATATCCGAGGATGTATTACGAGAGCTGGATATACGAGTAATACAAAGCAGTGTAAAACGATATAGAGAGATTTTCGCAGAGGCAAAGAAACAGGGCATCGTCCTAATGCTAACCCTTTTCCACTGGCCCATACCCCTTTGGCTTCATGATCCAATAAAATGTAAGACCGATTTAGAGCATGCAGAAAGGCGTGGTTGGCTGGATAATAACACGATAGTAGAGTTCACAAAATTCGCTGCATATGTGGCTTATCGGTTTGGTGATCTTGTTGATCTGTACTGTACCATAAATGAGCCAAGAATAATCAGCGAGCACGGATATCTCTCCTCTTGGAGCGAGTTCCCCCCGGGACTCTATGACCCTGAGCTATACCTCATTATAATGAGGAACCTAGCTATCGCCCATGGATTATCCTATGAGCAAGTAAAAAAGTGGGATCGGACCAGCTTCAGCGATCTTGGACCATGCACAGTAGGGCTTGTCCCTGTTCTCCAAGTCTTCGCACCCTATGATCCGGAGGATCAGCGAGATGTGGAAATGGCTAGGCTCATTGATTATGCTTTCAATGAGTGGGGTTTGAACGCTGTATTCCACGGAGACTATGATATGAACCTCGACTATATCATCGATCCAGAGGAGCAGAAACCCTACACCGTCAAGGGCTGCGATTACCTTGGTATCAACTACTATTCCCGATGGAAGATAAAATACGAAGAGAAGAGCGAAAAACCGTTAGCAAACTTCAAGCTGATGCCTTGTGAGGGAGACTGCACCGATTATGGCTGGGAGATATACCCAGAAGGCATCAGAGAGGTGCTCAACTGGGCTTACAAACGATACAGGAGACCAGTATACATCACGGAAAACGGGATAGCCGATGACAAAGGAGACACCAGAAACAGGTACCTATTAACCCACGTGAAAAAACTTCATCAAACAATATACGAGGATAAGGTCCCACTCAAAGGATACTTCCACTGGACGCTAATGGATAACTTTGAGTGGAGCGACGGCTACAAGATGCACTTTGGATTATTCAGGGTAGACCAAGAGACAAAGAAACGGATCCCAACAAAGACAGTAGATGTATACAAGAAGATTGCCTCATCAAACTCCATATGGGGGGGAGGGGGGGGGGTAGAGCAAAACACTTGAAACCAGCCTCCTTTTGTTAAAAACAAGCCTAAAACATCCCAGATCATACCTTGATAAGTGTAAAAAAGTGGTATGGTAACGTGAAAAACCCGGCTTTTTTGGGTATTTTTGTTGTAAACAATTATAGGTATGAAATGGGATGAGTACGTATGTCATATCTGGATATTTTCATGAATCTAGGAATCAGATATCAATTAGCCATCGCTGGAATCATTCTGATAGTAGTAGGCTCAATATTGTCAAGAGGCGGCAAAAGTAAAAGCGGAAAAGCATGCGCATGGTGCGGTAGAGAGATTCAAGGAAAAGCCGAGAAATGCAGCCTCTGTAATGATAAATTCTGTTCACAGAAATGTATGATAGAGCATAGAAACGCTATGCATGCCCCGGGATACTAACGTATCTCCATCTCGATATAAACTTCGTTTGGGACACGGATTCTCATGATGCTCCGCATGACACGGTCACGTGCATCAATCTCAATCAACCGTTTATGAACACGCATCTCATACCTGTCCCATGTATTACTACCATCACCACAAGGAGTCCGCCGAGTTGGCACTACAAGTTTTTTTGTGGG
>CAZZFH010000015.1:0-15430 GCA_964653295.1 uncultured Candidatus Bathyarchaeia archaeon
TTAGGGAGATTTATGTTATAATTATAGTATAGATAGAGAGAGTTTATAGGGTTGCGGGTAATATTTTAGGGGGTTTCCTTTACGG
The DNA here is from genome assembly GCA_964653295.1 of uncultured Candidatus Bathyarchaeia archaeon. GTDB lineage: Archaea > Thermoproteota > Bathyarchaeia > TCS64 > TCS64 > RBG-16-57-9. The sequence goes on from CAZZFH010000015.1 coordinate 86, forward strand.
TAGTCACTCATCTTTTGTGAGAGGAGCTCCCTATCTTTTTAGGTCAAGTTAGGGTGTTGTATATTATTAGGGGGTCATAAGATTGAAAGTAGCTGGAGTTAATATTAAAGAAATTAATTTTGACCGGACAACCAAAACGTCTAAATTACGGAATCCGGCAGGTTCTAAAGTAGGGATGCCTACGTCGGCTAAATCCGATGCTTATGCACGGGAGGCGAAGAAGCGGGCGAGTAAATGGTTATCTAGTGTGAGTTAAGATGGCGAAAAAGAAGACCAAGATTTTAGGGATGGAAATGGATTTTAGTATGAAGGGCTTTCGTAAGTTTGCCAAGAGTACTAGGAAAGGTATGTCAGCGGCTTACGGGTCTAGCCGTAAGCGAGAGCGTAGATAATACATTAGTCAATATAGCAGGGGGTTTATAGATTATGTCGCGAAAAGCTGCTAAACGTTCCAAGGCCTCATATGTCAAAGCCGCAAAGAAGGCTTGGCGTACTCGTAAAAAGAGGTATGGTAAGGACGGAGTCAGAGGTTAAGCTGGTACAAACACCAGGTCTAATATTTTAGGGGGTTCGTATGAATGTTAGTAGGTGTTTTGATTTCCATCATGATTTCCATTGTGGTTGGTGTGTCTCTTATCCCGACAATCGTCGACAGCATTAACACTGCAAAGAACACAGCTAATGCCCCCACTGGGCTTTCGGGTCTATTGGATGTGTTAAGTTATGTCTTCGTAGCTGTTATCCTGCTCGGTGCGGTTGCATGGATCGGTGGACAGGGCTAAGCTTTGGAGACCAGGCAATGAGGGGATATCTCTAATATACAGGGGTATCCTCTCTCTGTTTATTTGTTGGGGATGATATATGGATAAGTTGGTGTTGGGGGTTGAGTAAGGTATGAATGAGTATGATGATTCAGATAAGTATGTTCTTATTGTAACTGATAGGATGACTGGGAAGGAAAAGTTTCGTTCTACAGTAGCTCCGTGGCATGAGATAAGGAAGTTGAGAACGAATATGATGCAACTTGTTGAGGACCCTTATTCTTATGTGTTTGAGGTATTAGATTATCAGCAGTTGAAGGATAATAAGTAGTTTGGGGTTATAAAGAACTAGATAAAAGGAATTAGAGGTATTAATGGATAGTGAGCGCTTAGAAGAGGTTGTGACAGTTGTAGATGAGTATTGGGGCTTACCTGATAAGAGTAGAGCTGCAGTATTAGCTGCGTATTCTTCTGGGGGCAGGAAAGGTGTGGCGAGATTTCTTCGTAGACTAGCTGATGAGATAACTTCTCAAGTTACGAGTGAGATGTGGAGCATGGATTCTCGTACAGTTTCTAATTATTTTGCTCAAGTCGCCGATATGGAAAGAATGGCTGATGACTTGGAAGCATAAATAGTAATTTGGGGGTCACTTAAATGGGTGATGCAAGAGTAGAGGCTGCAAGAGCAGCTGCTGCGAAGAAAGATGCTGAGTTGAAAGCTGAACGGACGGCGTCTCGCTCTACGAATAAAAGTACGGCTGTTGAAGTTAAGTCACAACCCAAGTCTGGAACGAGTTTTTCTAATGTATCGAAGTCTACTCAACAGATATGGGAGGATGCTCGAGCGAAGCAGGCAGCAGGGCAGTGGGATGATTCGGATGTTACGCAGCTCAGGAGTGATATTGCTAAGGCGCAAGGCTCTTCTAGTTGGGAAGCGCTGAAGACTTCTGCAGCAGAAAAGGTAAGGAGTACTTCGGGTCCAAGTTATCCGACGTCTGGGGCTCCTTCGCCGCCTCCTTTAACTTTAAACGTAGATTCTTCAGGGCGTATTATTCAAGCTTCTGAGGCAGATGTTATTGCAGGTAATGTTAGTAAGGAGCAGCGTGCTGCTGAGCAGGCTGCTGTATTTGCGTTTTACAAAGGCGGGTCGGATTCTGAGGTGAAGCGTAAGGCTAACAATGCTTATTTGAAGTCTTTGGGTTATGATGTTCCAGATGCTGATACTCCTTTGACTTCTATGTTAGCAGGTGGTAAGGACTTATTTGCATCAGATGTTTATGACCCAGCGTATGCTTCTTTAGGAGATAGAGCTACTACTGAACACGTTTTGCAACTTGCAAATGAATTAGGTATTCCTGTTGAGCAGCCTAAGACCCGTGAAGAGAAAGAGGCTGCAATGGTTCTTCGTAGGGAATTGGTAGAGAGGCTTAAGGCAGAAGGTATTGATTCTGGTAAGGCTTGGGCCCTTGCTCGAGAGGCTAGTTATAACCAGCAAGAGCCGGATAGGTTTGAAAAGTTATATGGTGTTGATGTCGGTTCTTCGCTAAAGCCTATGGAGTCTGAGCGTATTTTAGATGAAATGAGAGCATTAAAGGATAGCTTATCTTTTAAGGCGGGTAAGATTGCTGACCAATATTCAGGTGTACGACAAGGATATTTGGATGAAGGGTTTTATACTCGAGGTAAAGGTCGTACTGAGGCTTCAGCTGGAGCTCTTGAAGGTACTCCTCCCGGTACTGTTCCCCAGGGGACTCTTTTACGTGCACAGTTACGTGAGCAGATGAATTTACTACGCCAGCAATCTGATGTGGTAGGCGCTTTTGTGGACAGGTTTGAAAAGGGTAAACGTGCTGATTTCGGTAGCGTTGAATCTACTGTTAAGCGTCCTGATTTGTATACTATGATTCCTCGTGGTGGCGGGTTAGATATTAACAAAGCTATTGAGAGTGGGTATACCGATACGGAGTTAGAGGGCTTAGGAGTTTCTGCTTCTCAGATAAATTCAGCGAGGACCATGAATGATTTAATTGATAGGGGTGTAGTTGAGAGACATTACATTGATCCGGCTACGATGCAGCAAGTTCCTCGCGGAGCTCCAACTTGAGCGAAGAGCGGGTGTGGCGTGTCCTACACCATATCACCAGAATTTCTAAAAGGTAATGAGTATTCAGAACTGCAGTCCGTGTTTCCTTCTTTAACTTTAAAGGATTATAATGAAATATGGGGTGCGAAGAAAGAAAAGGATAGTTTTGATAAACTGGTGTCTGCTGGTGTCATCTCTTATGCTGCGGGTGATGGTTTTGCTGAGGGGGGTTATAGGATAAATCCTGATAAAGCCATTGAGGCCATGAAGTCTGGCACCTTTACTACTGCAGAGTTAATAGCAATGGGAATACCTGCTGCTGTGGTAATTGAAGGAAGTAGAGAGATCAACCCATTTGAGGGTGTGACAGGCAGAGCCCGTGTGGCTGGAGGCCCAAAAGTGGATGGGGAGATAATAGGGCCTTCTACTACTTTATATGGAGGAAGAAGTAAATTTCATGAGGGTATGCGTGAGTTTCTTTCGAGCGGAGGAGTATCTACTGCTTTAAGAAACACCGATGAGCTTCAAGCTGAGTTTGATGATTTACGGTCTACACAGCATTTATTTGATGCTCAGGCACGGTCACAAGCGATTGCGCAAGCTACTGTTGATGCTGCTAAAGTGTATGATGAGGCAGCTTCACAAGGTGGAGATTTAGGTATTACTAGACAACAGTTTATTACTGATTATAAGGGTGAGGTAGAGAGGTCTATAGATGGAAGTAAGGTTAGTCCTTATATAACATTGCATGATGAAGGTGGTAATGTTGTCTTCATTGGAGATAGAGATAGTTATGTCGATTGGCGCTTGGCTTCTGAGTCTAGTACGAAGGAATTAGGTATAGAATATGCTAAGTCGAGTGCTCCTGTGTATGGTACTATTCGATATGGTAGAGAAGCGGCTAAAGATGGATGGACTCCTAAGGAAGTAGGTTTGATGGCTGCGTCTATCGGTGCGGATGTTGCAATGATAGTACCTCCTATTGGAATGGCTGCTAGGAGTGCTGTGAATCCTGCTTTGGTAGGTTTGAGAGGCGCTTCTCGAGGGGCTATTATTGGCAGAAATGTTCGTACAGCTCTTAGTGCTTTTAGAGTACGTCCTACGTTTGTTAGACCTACACTTAGTGGAGCATGGAGAGGAGTTAAGACTGTTGCAGGAGAGTATTGGAAAGGACTTAAATACGGTGTAGGACATCCTGTAGCTACTGCAAGAGGCGCAGGAGGCTTATTAACTGGTTCGAGAGTTTTTTATCCTGTACCTGTAGGGTTTAAAGGTACTGCAAATCAATATGTTCAACAGCAGTTGGAAGCATCAATGCGTGTGCCTGGTAACATACAGCCTCCTACTTCTGGTGCTCGTTATAAGCAAGGAACGCCTTTGGGTACTGTTACTTATGAGTCAGGTGGGGTTGGCACGGAATTAGCAGGAGGTACTAGTAGGCCTGCTGGAGTGATTAGAGAGACTGTTATGCCTGGAACACAAGGTATGCAGATAGGTGCTGAGACACGGTTAAAGTCTGGGGTGTCGCAGGTAGGAAATCAGTATTTAATGGCTGCTACTCCTGATGAAGCATTAAGTGGTACGACAGTACGTTCTGGATTTACTCGGTTTGGAGATAAGTTCTTTAGAGTGGTACCTGAGTCTGAAGCTTTTGTAACTCGGACAGTTGTACAGTGGCAACCAGGGGTGAAGTCAGGAACGATTACAGAGAGAGTAGTTTTAAGTCCTGAGCAGATGAGTATTCAACATGCTAATGCTCCTAAAACTGGATTCGATGTTAATAAGTTATGGGAGATGCAGAGTTCTATAGGGCAGTCACCCGCTTCGACGGGAGGTAGGCGTATGAGTCCTGCTCAGTTGGAGTTGTTAGAGAGATTACATATGCAGCCGTCATCTCTTAATCATCCTTCTTGGATGAAAATAGAGCCAGTACAGGATTTGAGTTTTGGTGGAGGAGGAGTTAGCACTTTGTCTCCGACAGGTACTAAGGTTGTTACTGGCGGAGGTGTAATGACTGCTCCTAGTACAGCTACTATGACTCCTGCGCAGTTGCAAAAGTTGTTAGGGACTTCTCCTATAACTATAGCGGCGGGAATTCCTATTGGAGCAGGAGCGATCGGGTCTCCAGTGTTAAGGCCTTATATTGGAACCGACCAAGGAGTTTCTCCTTATACTTTACCTTATCCAGGAGCTTCTCCTTATACAACTTCTATTCCAGGATTACGGCCTGTGGTAAGACCTTATGTAGCACCTTCCCCCTCTACTTTTCCTTCTACTTCTACTTCTCCTTCTCCTACTACAGATCCTTATCCGGCAACGGTACCGGTACCTGTACCTGTAGTACCTGGGACTTCTTTAGTTCCTGATGGAGATACTCCTCCTCCTCCTAAACCTGGTGTTCCTCCTCTTCTCCCTCTTTCATTGCCTTCATTGTCGGCTTCGTCAAGTCCTATTATAGGTGGAGGATATAATAAACCGTCTCCATTAGGTATGTGGGTTTTTGGGTATAATGTTTCAGGTGTGCATCCTCTTACGGGTAAAATGGTAAGGGCTAAAGGTAAGAAGAGTATGAGGTATGGTGCTGTCGAAAGTAGGATTTTGAAATCTAGGAATTTAGGTAACAATCAAGGTGGTTCTTCAGGTAAAATATACAAAGCAGTAACGAGGGTTTAGATGTATTACTGGGTTATGCATATAGCGAACGGTAGCGTTTATGCAATTGGTCCTTATAAAACTAGAGATGCAGCGAATAATCGTCTGGAGCACGTGCAAGGCGGGCAAGTAGATGTATTTAAGACTTTGGAAGATGAGCCACAACGTGCAGTAGATGATTACAAGTCTGTTTTAATGAAGGGGGGATAGTATGATTAGTTATCATGAAGATGTTTTTGACCCTATACCTTATTTAGGGTATGAGATTCAACCTCATCCGGATGGATTCTATTACGTGATTGTACAAGGAGGGCGGTCGAAACCTTCTATGGTTAAATTTCCTTCAATAGATGGAGCGCAGATGTACATTGATAACTTAGCGTCAGGTGGAATATATGGAGGGGGTCAGTAATATGATGAGTAAAGCAAAGACTAAATCGCAGTATGAGAGGATAGCAGTTGATCCTCGTATAGTACAACGTGTACAAGGTGATTCACGGATGAGGAGAGAGCAGGGATCAGGATTTATGCAGAGATGGGGCGGTTCGGATAGATACGTTCAAGTAGCGAAGATGTCGATGCCTGATAGAGTTACTTATATGGCTGTTCAGGATGGATGGGATTCTCCTGGGGATATAGTTTCGGCTACAGGCCTTTCAGCTATGGAAGTAAATGCCTCGTTGAAGAATTTACAAAAAGAAGGATATGTGTCTGAGGTTAGTAAAGAGGTGGTAGTATAGTGGGAAAGCTGTTACGTAGGTTTTGGTGGATATCTTTAGCAGGTTTAATAGCTTGTTTTAGTAGTACACCTGTCTACGCTATTTCAGACCCCGACTCCATATCTGTTGGGGATGCTTATATCTTCCGTGATGTATTAGAGGAGGGGGATTGGTTAATTTTTTGTAGGTATGATGTTAATTATGCATCTACTCCTAGTGAGCTTGCTGAGGATAACTTTTATATGGTATTGCTTGATACTGATGAGAGTTTGTTAGGGGATACTTATTTACAAAGGGAGTTAGAGTATTACCAACATAATATAAGGTCTATATATTTAACAGCGTCGCAAGTTACTGATACAGGATTGACTTGGGAGTCAGAATATAAAGTACGCGTTTCTGGGTTTGTAAGTAAGTTCGACCCTTTGATTGAAGGTACCAACATGGTTACCAATACTTTAACAGCTGGTAATTACTATGAGGGGTCAGAGTTAGGTGGTATAATGTTGACACAGGCCCAGATTTTGGAAGATGATTGGGGTATTACCTTACTTACCAATGGTATGCTGAATGTTACAGGTTCAGCGTATTTTAGTGAGGCCATTCCAGGGTTGATAGATATGGATTTTTCAATCTTTTCCACTACTATCACGCAAATGGATTATAATCCTAGGACATGGGATACTACTTATTCAGATAGTTTGGTAACGAATCAGGGGCCTGTTCTTCAAGGAGCTATTCAGAGCATGGCTAGCACTTTTTGCATATCAGAGACTTGGATGGGTATTTGGTTTGTAGCTATGACTGCTCTTACCTTCTCAGGGGTAGCTTTCGCTGCTACTAGAGATACAGGGTTAGCTATGATGATTGGTGTTCCGGTAGCAGTAGGTGCCGCTTATCTGGGAATAGGTGGGACGGATATGTTTGCTATTGTCGTTGCGATGGCGATTGTAGCAGCGGTGTTATTTGGTATTCATTTCATACTAGCGAGGTTTGCTTAGTAATGTTTAAGTGGAAAGATATATTACCTATAATTTGTATGTCTCTATTAGGTTCTTTAATGTTTTCTGTTCCTGTAGTGGCTGATAGTTATGATTATTATGTACCAGTGTCTGTGTATTATAATGTCAGTTCTGGTTCTTTAACTAATTTTAGTGCATTGGTTCCTATTAACAATACTATGTTAGCAGATTATGGATACATTGATGCGGATGGGTTGGAGACTTCGATACAAGAGGGGGCGTCTACTAAATTACATAGTGTTGCGGAAGAGTATATGAGTATACTGGTTTCTTCTTTAACCTTTCAGCAAACACGTTCTTATCGGTACTTGTTGGGTTATGACCCTGCGTTAACTGAGAATTCCCTTTTTGCAGGGTATGGCGGTTACGTGGTTTGTGACGATGATGCGTCTTTGGAACTTGGGGATGATTTTGATATTACTTTTGAGGGATATGTAGATACTTCTAGTGAGGGATCCATAATCAGTAAAACAGAGGCTCTTACAGTTGAGGTTAGTGCTGAAGACGAAATAACTGCGGGGATAGTTGACGATTTGGATGTAGATCTCAACTCCGCAAGTATGACAGGCTTAGCTGATGTAACGTTTAATGATATACAAGTAGAGAAGTTGACTGACAATAAGGTAGTTTTAAGTTACCAGATTGAGAATACTGAGCATCATTATATTCAGGTTGGTACGATAGATGATGGCGAAGTTACTTGGGGAACGGTTGCGTATCTAAATTTAGTGCTGGTAGAAAATAATTGTTGTATTGCGGTGATGGATGAGGATACGGTGATAGCGTTTAATGTGTTAGGAGTTTATTCTGGCTATGATGTGTATGGTTACGTCGGTACAGTAGTTGGTGATGCGATAACTTTTGGAACGGGTTGTATGATACTTGAGAACACTGGACCTGATTTAGCGGCTGCTAGAGTATCTGATAGTGTAGTTGGATTGCATTATGCGAATTCAACTACGACTTCGGTAATAGGGATTACTATAAGTGGTGATACTTTAACTCCTGATTCTGCAGTAGCGCTAACTACAGATGACATAGAGAACTTTAATGGCAACTCTGCGTGTTGGTTACAAGATGGTCATACAATATTTGGAGGAGTAAATAACACTTCGTCAGATACTACGACTATATATTCGATAGCATGGAGTGGCACTACTCCTACTAAGATGGATACTGATACGCAATCGTCGGAGTGTTTGGTTAGTGAGGTAAGCGTAGAGAGGATAGATGATACTCATGCCCTTTTTGCTTATCAAGAGGAGAGTGGAGGCGGATATGACGGGTGGATATGGACACTAGAATACAGCTCTTTTGTTTGCACAGAGAGAGACTCTCAGGAGATAAATGGTAGTGCATTTGTAGAGTCTATAGATGTTGCTTATATGAGTGATAATTACTTTTTAGTGTTTTTCCGCGATGGTAGCGATAGTGATGAGGGACATATATCAAGATTGACGTTTGATGAGACAACGTATGTAATGACACTAGATGCGGATGAGCACGATTATACAGGTACTACTTTAGGTGCTTATTCTAATGTATCAGGTTGTTTTTATGAAGGGACTTATTTTATAACAGTATATAGAACGTCAGCTGGTGATTCGTATGCGATAACTGGAGAAAATAATGTTATATCTTATGCTAAGTCCGTAAGTGCCAGTGGATTAACTTCAGGTGAGATGAAGGTTTCTGTTCAAGCGGATGGAACGGATTTAAAGATTTATATAGATGATGTAGAGGAAGATACGATTGCATTGGCAGGGGCAAGCGTTACGGATACTGCTTTTGATTGGAATTTGATGGATGGTACAACTGTTCAACAAGTAGAATATCTTATTATAGAAGTTGGAGGTGTGCAACAGTTATGGTATCAACCTACTTCAATGTATGCTACTAGCAACGTACCTGACAGAAGTGGTAATGGTAATTCAGGAGTAGTGGTTTGGGGAACTAATTATCCTGGTATAGAGTTGACATTAGGTGGGGTGTATTCCATGACTGCTTATGTACCAGAAGGTTCTGAAGGGGGTGTAACTGAGGTTTTTCCTCCTCCAGATGACTTAGCTATGCATGAAGGGTCAGGAGCAACTGGAACGGGACTTCCTTTAGAAGGTCTTTATACTCGTATGTCAACTAGTTTAGGATGGACCTTACCAGTTTCGTATGCCGTGACTATACTTATATTTGCTGTTGCTGTAGGCTTTGCTGCTTTTGTTGCTTCGGGAAGCGCCCTTGGGTTTGCTATAGGATTTGGAGCAACTGCCGGTGCAGGTGGTGCTATGAGAGATGCTACGGGTGCTACTGTATTTCCGTGGTGGATAGTTATCATAATTGTAGCTATTATAGGTATGGCGTGGTATTCTTGGAGAAGAGGGTAGTATATGAGTGCTAAGTGGGTAGGTTTTGCTGTATTTGTATATGTTATGGGATTATTGGTAGCTTATATGAGTACTGGATATAATGTATTTAATTGGACTAATATGACGGATGCGGTGCAGATAACGTCGACCTTTAGCGTAGCTACTTCTCAGGAAGATTGGGGTACGTTCGCTTTCATTGCAGCTCCTTTTAATTCTGTGTTGGATTACTTTAGAGGTTTGTGGCAAGTTCTAACTTTAGACTTACCTGTCTTTCATGAAGGTCCTTGGAGGATACTTAGATGGATTATTATTGCTCCTATAACTGCTACAATAATATACGGGTTGATAGTTACGTTCTTTAGTATGTTTCAGAGGACGACGTAAGAGGAGGTTGTTTATGTTAAAGGAAACTACATTAAGGTCTAAGGAGTCTTTAGATGAGTACCGTATTGAGCTCTTTAAGTTAGTTGATGATGACGATGATGATTATAGATAGGAGGAGGTGAGTTAAGATGCAAAAAGTATTATTAGGTATTAAGAGATTAGTGGAGACTGATGAATGGAAAGTTACTGTTATGATTGATGGAGTGTATCAAGAAGGGCCTTCTGCTTATACTACTGATGTAAATGATGCTATTGGGGCATTAGGTCTTACAGCGCAAGGATATACTGACATGGGTTATGAGGTATCTATAACTAAAGGGGCTCGTTCTCTTATGGAAAGAAATATGTAATATAAAATATAAGTTAGGTATAAGTAAGGAGGTGACGCTAATTACTTTTTGGGGGATAAGTGTATGACAGTTAAACTAAAGGAGGGGGTATATGTACGGACCTATTGCAATGTTAATCATTCTTCTAATCATGCCAATATTTGCGATTTTCTGGAACAAGAATCGAGTAAAGGGAAAAATGTTATGTTATATTTTGAAAGATGATAAATCAGTGACACCTAGGTTGTGTGAGTTACGAGAGGATTTTGTTATTTATGACTATTATGCTTTTGATGTATGCCCACAGTTGGTGAGGGTGACAAGATTTCCAACAGGTTGGCCTGGATTTTTGCAAGAGTTAGTTCCTTGTTCGTTATATGATATAAAGAATGCGATACCTTTAGATTGGATTACTTTAACCCCTGCTAGTTACAGGTCAATGGAAATTAGGTCCGCTCTTGATGAGAACTGGTTAAGGAAGCTTGTTCATGAAGCAGCCACAGAAGGCTCTTCATCGGGAGTAGGTGGGATTAATTGGAGAAAAATTCTTCCTATAATCTTAATTGTTGGCGGTATAGTTGGTTTTATTGTAATTTCTAAAGGTGGCGGCGGCCTATTTGGAGGTGCTTAGTGGGTATGTTTAGTGGTGGAGGAATAAAAGCTGGTATACAATCTGAGGAAGAGACGGCTATTGCTGCTTTATTTCCTGCTTCAAATAAGTTCAATATGAAGCAGATGATTACAGAGTTACAACCTAAGGCTACTACAAGCTTTTCGGTATTAGGCGTATTTCGTAGATTGTATAAGAGTCGTACTTTAACTTGGTTTCAAGACGAATATAATTCCAACAAGATAGCACAAGAAAGGAAAGGTAGATTAGAATTGAGTGAGGTAGTAGCTGCTGGTAAGAAGATGAGGCCTGACGATAATGATTGATATAGACTTAGAAACGTTATTGGAAGAGTATCTTACGGGTATAATTAGTTTTGAAGGGCCGATGGGAAATAATAAATCGACTTCAGCAGTTGCTATTGCGTATGAGAAGCATAGGTTGTTCGGTAGAAAAGTTATTTCGAATCAGCACCTTTCTTTCCCATACACTCAGTTCGATATTGCATACTTTTTAGAGCATTACTCTGATGAGGAGTTAACTAATTGTGTTTTGTTGATGGATGAGTTTTATCAGATTGCAGATGCGAGAGCGTCGGCTAGTAAGTTAAACAGATTATGGACTTATTTCATAGTGCAAACAAGAAAGAGGGATGTGGATTTATTTATTTGTACTCATCATTTGGACTACATTGATAAGAGAAATAGAAGAGCGGTTAACATTAGAGGTGCTTGTAGGTATTATGAAGAATGGCCCTGTAGGAAGTGTAAAGGAACAGGTAGAATTCCTGTTCAAGGAGAGGTAATAAAGCCTAAGTCATACCTCAGATATGAAGGTCTGGATATGTGTGATAGGTGCTTGGGTTATGGTAAGGTAGGTATGGGTAGGATAAACTTTTTGGATAGACGTAGAAGAGTTAGTTATCCTGTGGATATTCCTAGTAATGAGTATTGGGATAAATTTTCTACTAGAGAAAGAGTTGGTGTGCAGAAATCCGTATTACAGGGCATAGACTCGGTGGAGGTGTAGTAATGCGCGTTTATGGTTTGACTAAGGTTGGTAAGCAACAAGCTCGAAGAGATGGAGGAGGGTCCGAGGTGAAGGTTCTTCATTTTCTTTTGGGTAATCCAGGATATACTGCTACTGAAGATGAGATTTATGTTGTAGGAGGCGAAAGGTATATCTTGCGTCGATTGAAAGATAGGGGATTAATTGTGGAGTTAACGACTTAAGTTAGGTATGATTGTAGTAAGAGAAGTAATATGATGAATAACCTTAAAGAAGAGTTTAATAACTTATTTGTAAAGAAAATAGGAAATAAATTAACAACTGCTGGTAAGATTGCATTACTGGCAATGGCAATTACGGTTGTTGTATTTCCTGTTGCTTCGCAATCTCCTGAAAGTATCACGGTACAAGCAGAAGATTCTGTATTTGTAGTACCTGAAATTCCTAAGAAGATGGCTATAAAAGGTATTCAACTTCTTTCTGTTGATACAAACATGAATTTAGAAGTTGTTCCCCAAAAATACGGATTAGTGGATTATTTTGATAAGGAGCTTGTAGACGTCAGGGACTATGCATACGTAATTATAGAACCTAGTGGATGCGAGGAGTATCACGGTAATGTAAAAGTTAGATATGACTTCTTTTTAACACCTGATGGTTATAGGTATGATGATACCTATTTGTATGTAGTAGATTGGGAATCTGAGGAAGCTAAGGCTGGTTATACTGGTAAAGTAGACGAAGAGGGTAATCCGACTAATCTTGTTCAATATCGAAAGTGGGAAGATAGGTTGCCTCATATATGGCAACTGAATTCATTTCATAGTCATTTCTGCTATTTTGCTCCTGATGTAACTGATGAGGAAATCATCAAAGCTGGAGTATATCATTTAGGCAATTTCTATGCCGCTTGGTGTGATGATTGGGCAGATGTAGCTGGCGGCATGAGGCATGGTTGGGATGTTGAAACTAGAATCAGGCTAATAAGATATGATAAAGACCCCGTTTATTTAGAATATGATACTTTGCAAGCTAGTTGTGAAACAAGAGTAGATACAATAAAGATTCTTGATATTTCAAGTGCTAGTGGTACTTCAGAATTAGAAGGTCAGACCTTTCCTTCTACTGAGATTGATGTGGGTGCGGCAGCTATAAATAGAAACTCATTCTATGACTGCAAGATAAACACGGCAGTGGCGAAAGCCAACCCCGCAAACGATACTGGTTCGATTGACTATGTAGAATGTTATATTAACTCAGAGTCAGGTGTTCAAGATGTTTTCTTTGGGACATTTTCGGCAAGTGGGGATACTTTAACTGTTAATGACAGTGAAAGTGTAGGGAATTTATCTGGGACAGGGCTAAAAACCAACTCAGGGCTAGACATTGATGTTGAAAGTGGCGAGTATATTGGTTGCAACTCAAAGTCAGGTACATATTTCAGGGTTGAGACAGGCGCGTTCGGTGGTTCCGGGTTGTGGTACAAATTTGGTGAGTATATTGACCCTGCTGACTCCGCCAGATATAAGTTTACTTCTAGAGGGGAATTATCCCTCTACGGCACAGGGGAAACTATAGTGTCTTGTTCTGAGGATATATCTAATACTCCTAGCAGTGAAAACTTAGGAATTGTGCCAACTAATTCCACTATCTACGCATATGGTAGTGCTCCTAGTAACCCAGTGGTAGATGGAGAATGCACTTTTACAGTTACTAATAACAGCGGTGGTGCTATTGATATTACCATAAAAGCCACTAACTTTACTGGTGGTAATGGATGGACTTTGACAAGTGATCCACCTGATGAAGATGAAGTCAGGCTAACTGCTTATTACTCAGGACAAAATCCTGTTAGTGGAGTTGTGCTAACTACTAGCTATCAAGCATTTATAGATAGTCTAGCTGATAGTGCCACTAAGAAATGGGACTTCAAAATGGAGACTGGAACTTTTACTGATGGAGTTCAAAAGACCAGTACTATTACATTGAGTGCGACTTGCGAATAAGGAGGATAATAATATGGACAATTTTTCAAAGTCTCTGATGAGGATAGAAGAAGCTCGTAATTTAGAAAAGCCTCCTATCCAAAAACTAAAAATATCTAGGCCGATAAAGTTTACCAATAAAACAGTAAAAGTAGTTGTTGTTACTATTACTGCAACTTGCGAGTAAGGAGGTGATATTTATGAAGCATAAGTTGTTTAATAGAATAAGCAAGAAAGGAGGTGAGAAAAGTGAAAAAGAAACTACTTAGAATAGTCGCAATCCTAGCTTCAGTGATAGTCTTAGCAGTCAGCTCAGTTATGCCTGTCATGGCTGCTACTACACAAGATGTTACCATAACGGCAACACCTACTTATATCGCCCTTACCAATAGTGAAGCAACTTGGGCGGTTGGTGTAGTAACTGCCAGTACAGCTTATTGGTGGACTGCAGATGATAATGCACCTGACCCTGAGCCTTTTGAGGCCGCTGATATGAAGTCTACTATAACCAATACAGGTAGTGTAGCAGAAGACATTGACATAAAAGTTGCTGCTTTTACTGGTGGAGACGGTTGGGCAATATCAACTGACGATTCTCCAGCTGAAGGCGAGATCTCCATCAGAGCAGGAGTTACAGGTACTACTAATGAAGCCGGCATGGTTCAAGTTATTACTACCGACAATGAACTTACTGGAAGTTTGGCAGCTGCCGGAACTATTAAATGGTGTATGGAAATGGAAACGCCTGCTAGCTTCACAGACGGAGCAGAAAAAACTGGGGTAGTAACATTGACAGCTACCCAAGATGCCTAAAGGCAAGATTACAGGACAGGTGAAAAGCCTGCAATTTGAGAATGAAGTGCTGCAGCATCTAGACTCAAGGAGTTTATATTGAAAAATAAAATACTACTAGGATTAATGACTCTAGTACTGATAGTTCCTATTAGTGGGTGCTCTTATACTGTAGAAGAAGTTTATGAACTAGAAATGCCGCTTGGTGATACTTCAGGACAACCTAGCTACACACCCTACGAGCCGCCTGCTAATGAACCAGTAATACCTACTGCTCCTAGTGTTGCTGAACCTGTAGAGTTGGTGAATAGCCCTATTACTGTTGACGATCAGCAACCGCCGGATAACGTAACATGGATTAGTCCAGGTAAGGTTATAATAGGAAACTTTCATAAGGGAGCAAAAGCTGAATATCCCATAGCTATTCATAATGGAGAGGACACGTCTATTGAATTTCTAGTTTATTATAGACAAGCAAATAGAGCGGCAGACGGTTACATAATAGCTCCTGATACAATGCAAGATTGGGTGACAATTGCTGACCCAACGCCTGTACTAGCCCCAAAGGAAACTAGAAATGTAATAGTAGTACTAGAAATGCCCGACGAAGCTGAGCCTCCGTCTTCAAGGTGGGAAT